>DATFMK010000661.1:0-11046 GCA_035267005.1 Balneolales bacterium | reverse complement strand
AGTAGTATTATTTTTTCACAGCCTCAGTCGTCCGTCGTCAAGATAGGTCATATTTTCTCAGGTCATATTCTCAATGTAATTATTACCACTCTGCGATTCTTATCCAAACCTCATGTTAAATTAATAAAGGTATCAAAATTTGATTTAAAGTTTTCACACAGGCTGGATGATATAGATTTATACTTTACCGGAAATTCAATTCATCTTTTAACTTTTCAAAGACGTTGAATACGATGGGACAGACGGAATAATTTTGTATAACTCCGAATAATCTGAAAGTAAATTCATCTTTATGTAAATGAGGGTAAGATCTGCAAGCTTCTGGACGGTCTTCGTAAATCGTACATTTTTTATCTTTTAGGAATTTACAAGGAGCATGTCTGAAAAATAGTTCACCAAAATCATTGGTTTCGGTATAGTTTTCAACTATTTGTTCGGTTGTCATATTCAATTTTTTAGATAAAACTTCCAAATCATTCTGGGTAATTCCGGGTTTCAATGATTTACAGCAATTACCACATTTTGTACAATCGATTTGACTCGAAACTTCCCAATTTAATTGATGAACAATTCGGTCAATTTTATCTGGGTCCTGCCCTTTTAAGAAAGTTCTGAACTGAAAGTTTTCATCCAAACGCTGTTTTCCAAGCTTTTCGATCTTATCAAGGTTCAGCTCAATGTCATGATCACGTTTCATAACTCAAAATCTTTTTTAAATTAACATGAGTTCGACAGAATAATATGTATGAATATGAATTTATTTTGTCCCATATTCACGTTTTGGAGATTTCTCACCAAAAAGCGGGTTTGAAATGGCATTTTTAGGGATGATTTTAAATCTCACACTCATATGTTGCCCATTTGCGTCATTTCGTCCGGATGAAGAAATCTTCCAGAGTGAAGTAATCATTTCAAAACACTGTTCTAAAAAGCTTCTATCCCGAATTAAATTTAAATTAACGGAGCATTTATCAATTTTTTAACACATTATTCACGTTTATCTTAAAAATGAAATGTCTTTAAAGCAAAATCTTATTCAACTAAAGTAATAAAATCGTTCCATATTATAGGGAGAAATATGAGATGGAATTATTTCCTTCAATATATCTTTGAAAGCAGCCATTTCTGAGTTTATACGATCGGTTGGTATTGAGCCATTTAATGGAGACAAGTAAATGATATCTGGTTTTGATAGATCCAATTTCTTTATCAAATTAACAGTTTCTCCTCGGTGATGATCCACTTTTCCCATCCCACCCGCACCAATCAAAACTGTCAGAGCCACTTGAATATCGGCGGCCTTCAAGGCATCCACCGTTTCCTTTAATATTTCGAGATTATCACTTTTACCGAGCATTTTCCGAAGTGAAGGGGAGCCGGTTTCCAGGCCGATTGTAACCTGTGAGAGTCCACGTTTTTTCAATTCCAGAAAATCACTGACCGTTCGGAATGGAGCATGATCCGGATCTAAAAAAGATGCTATTCCGCGCTTAGGATTTGGAAAGAAATTGTTGATGAGATTCAACACGTTTATCATTCTGCGTTGAGAAAGAGACAACGCACTGGCCGAATCAAGAAAAATGCCATTCCGGTCTTGAATATTCTCACCTAATAAATTCTTAACGGCTTCTATATGTCGCCGGAATTCGTTATCAGATTTAATCCTGAATCGATTATTCTTATAAAAGGCGCAAAAGGTACAGTTACCGGAAGGGCAGCCCAAAGCCGGTTGAATAACCAAATCGCGATAACGATCGGGTGGTAAGATTTGTATACCTTCTGGGTAAGCTGTGTGGAAAAGACGTTTCTCGTACTCAACTGAGTTCCTTGACCAGATAATACTCTTATTAATCCATTCTTTTATGATATTAAGTTTGTTCACAGGCAGGGAAAAATCAATATCACCATTATGAAGTTTTTGGCTTAGAGATTGTAATACATCCCTAATTTTTTGTGTGATGGGAAAATGTTTCTCATCTGATAATAAAGTATAGTTACCGTCTTTAATGCTTACGATTTGAGAATCATATGTTCTGCGGTAGAGATGATCACCGATCTGCCAGCTGCTCCAGCGGCCGTTTCGGTCGATACGTAAAGACTGCTCTTCCGACAACTCAATAAAAAGAGATTTGTTTATATAGATTTGTGTAGGATGGTCGGTATAAATCGTCGTCAAATTATGCCGTTTCTGATGAGAATATTATTAAAAATGTGTATGAAACGTACAAGGGTACATTGATTAAGCTTTTTTAAATTCAACGCAGAGCACGTCAACTTTTCGCAGCTCTTTTTAGACTCCTCATATTTGAGGAAAACTTTATTTATTATAAGATATTGTTATTTCAATATGATAGGTATTCATTTTTGTAGCTTACGTGAATAATTCGGGTTAAAAAGGATGATAGAAATTAGCTCATAATTATGAAAGAAAATAGGGACCAAAGACCATAATACCGATAATGACAGCCACAATTACTACAAGCAAAACGGCTCCGGCTGAAAGGTCTTTAGCTAATTTTATGTTGCTGTTCATTTCAGTGGTAATTTCATCGGCTAAGCATTCAATTGCTGTATTAACTGCCTCAGCCGCCCAAACCATCAATATGGCAATAATACTCAGAACCCATTCAATGGTATTGAGCTGATAATAGATTCCTAACACGATAACTGTAATAGTGGCGGCAGCATGAATTTTTGCGTTGGGTTCTTTTGAGATTAGATTTCCCAATCCGATAAAGGCATGTTTAAAACTTTTTGATAGGCTTTTCATGTACGACTCTCTAAGAAGGCTTTGCATAGCCTTCTCTCTAAATGAATAAACATCATATTGATAACGAAAAATAATTTATAAGGAGATACTAATCAATATGATAAACAAATAAATGGATGGAAAGGTGGTTGAAAAAGGACATGAATGATTGTATGAAATACATATTTATATAAGAATATATACCATGACAAAAATGGAGAAACCGATTCGGATTACGAAAGGGATTCTCTATAATAAACAAGTGTTTTGTTTAAAAAAAGATCAAGAAGAATCTCTGACGCGTAACGTAACAGGGACCATACTTAACATTCCCCGTTGTGGACTTGGATTTTTTATTTTTTCAATCAATTCGCTGATGGTAGTGGAACCGAGTTTTTTGAAATCCGTCTCAATAGAAGTTACCGTTGGATGTTTTTGTTCATTCATGGGCAGACCATCAAATCCTATAAGTGCAATATCGTCAGGGATGGAATAACCATGTTTTTGGGCTGTAATCATAAAGGCGTGTCCCATAACGTCATTACAGGCAAATACCGCTCGTGGTTTGACTTTTGCATTTTCAAAATTTTCAAAGGCTTTTACACCGGCTTCGTAACTAAAATCACCATCACTCTCCCATACGAATTCCATAGATTCTGATTGAATGACGTAGTCGCGAAAACCATTGTATCGAAAACGAGCTTCTGCTTTCTGAAAGGGTCCTTTTATAACACCTACTTTTTCATAATCTCTTTTTTCGAAATGAGAAGCTGCCAAATGACCACCGCTGTAACCATCAAAAATTATGGTAGAGAAGATCGGATTTTCAATCAAACCATTCGAAATGACAGGAAATAAAGGCGGAAGAGCTTTATTGAGTTCTTCGTATTGATCGCGAGTTAATTCCGGCGCAAAAAGAACAATAGCCTGGAAATTTTGCTTGGTTAGATCACAGAGAATGTGTTTTAATTCCTTTTTGGGCTTATGCAAGCTCAACATAAAGAGCTGAACATCATTTTCAATAGCAGCGAGATTGAATCCGTGAAAATAGGAGGCATAAAATTCACCAACGTGATGTCCGGTAATTACAAGGGCCACTTGCTTATGGGTGTCGGCAGAAAAAGGTCGATTTATTTTAGATATCGGATAATTTAATCGTTCAGCACAGATTAATATTTTTTTCTGAGCTTTTGATCCGATTTTTCCCGATCCGTTTAGAACTCTGGAAACGGTAGAAATCGAATATCCTGTAGCTTCCGCAATATCTTTAAGCGTGGTTTTCATACGATATTTTATGAGTCGTTATTATCAAAAAGTTATTCCATTCATCTAATTGTTACCGATAACAATTCTATAATATACTATTAATTAGTAAACATACTTTAAATAAATTATTATAAACTCGGTAAATATAATTAATGTAAGTATTCAATAATCAATTATTTGTAAACATGACAGTTCCCTAAATAAATCGTTCTCATCTATAGAACGGTTTATAAGGTAACACAACATTAATTAATAAGATATTATATAAATGAAAAAAAATTGCACTAATGATAACTAATTAGCGAAATTTTTTGATTAAATGAAAGCGCTTTTTAAATAATATCTTACTTACAGATTTTTGCCTTATTTAGCAGTAAAACTGAAAAAATGGATAAAACAAGGCAAAAACAGGAAGGTGAAACCCAAAAAAAGATAGGAAGAGTAAAATTAATTCCGATATTATATTTTTGTTAATCCTGTAAATTTATACATAGACAGATAAATTATTACATATATATTCTGTTTAAAAGAATGTTGACAATAAAAAAGGCGGCAATTTTTCAAAAGCCGCCTTTCATTTAGATATATTTGCTTGTAATTATGATGGCTTAACAACTTGTAAGGTATCGGTTTGAACATTTGCAGAGCTGGGACCCACCATAATTTCAAAGGTTCCGGGCTCTACAATTTTCTTCATATGCAAATTATACATACTCATTTTTTCAGGCGTTAATGTGAACGTCACCTGTTTGGATTCACCCGGTTTCAGGAAAACGTGAGCAAAGCCTTTGAGTTCTTTTACGCGGGGACTCACATCAGCATATTTTTCACTGATATAAAATTCAGCGATCTCTTCACCAGCCCGCTTACCCGTGTTTGTTATAGTCGTGTGAACATGTAAGGTATCTTGTGTAGTAATTTTATGCTTATCAAACGTTGGTTTGCTGTATGTAAACGTTGTGTAACTCAAACCATAACCAAATGGATATTGTGGTGAATTCGGGACATCCAAATATTTTGAGGTGTATTTGTTATCCTTTTGATACGGTCGTCCGGTATTGTAATGATCATAATAAATGGGAATCTGGCCAACGTCACGAGGAAACGTCGTGGTTAATTTACCGGAGGGATTATAATCCCCGAACAAGACATCAGAGATTGCCGGTCCTGCTTCGGTACCTAAAAACCAGGTTTCCAGAATACCCGGAACGTGATCGCTAATCCAGGGTATCGTCAGGGGACGTCCGTTCATCAAGACAACAACAACCGGTGTTCCTGTTTTTTCGATTGCTTTGACGAAATCGAGTTGTTTACCCGGCAAATCAATTCTGGAACGACTCGAAGCTTCACCACTCATATTTGCTGATTCACCGACACACACGACAGCGACATCCGCTTCCCTTGCATAACGTTCTGCTTTACGAAATCCACTTGTGTTATCAGAATTAATATCGACTCCCTTGTCATAAAGAATGCGCGTATGAGGAGAGACTTTTTCTTTTATACCTTTTATAACCGTTTGAACATCCTGCCAATGAGCAGCCCCGTGCCAGGGACCTAAAAGATCTTTCTGATCATTTGCCAACGGACCTAAAAGGGCAATCGTTTTAACATTTTTACTTAGTGGAAGTACGTTATGATCATTCTTTAAAAGCACAATCGATTTACGCGCTACTTCACGAGCTAAATTCAGATGAGCTTTGGTCATGGTATCGCGACGTTCGCGCTGCGGATCGGAATATTTATAAGGATGTTTGAAAAGTCCCAATTCAAATTTCATCTTCAGCACATTTTTAACCGCTCTGTTGATCGTCGATTCTTTAACTTTCCCTTCTTTAACTAACTTTGGCAACTCTTTATCGAACAAACCGTCCTGCATGTCCATATCCACGCCGGCTTTGATAGCTTTTTCAGCTGCCTGCGCTCCGTTTTTAGCAACCCGGTGATTTTCCAATTCCTGAATTGCCGAGTAATCGGTTACCACCATTCCTTTAAAACCCCAATCATTTCTCAGTACATCTGTTAAGAGAAAATGGTTGCTGGTTGCGGGTTCGCCATTTACCGTGTTGAAGGAAGTCATTACAGTAGCAACTCCGGCATCAACAGCGGCTTTATAAGGAACAAGATAAATGGAGCGAAGACGTCGCATCGACATATCGACGGTGTTGTAATCGCGTCCGGCTTCCACAGCACCATATGCTGCGTAATGTTTTACACAAGCCAGAATTGTATTTGTGGCCGATAAATCATTCCCCTGGAAACCATGGACACGAGCTCGTGCAATTGCGGCTCCCAAATAGGGATCTTCACCAGCTCCTTCCACGATACGTCCCCAACGGGGATCACGAGCGATGTCGACCATCGGATCGAACGTCCAATGTAAACCGGCCGATGACGCTTCGACAGCCGAAACTCTGGCCGCTTTCCCGAGTAGTTTTGGATCCCATGTACAAGACTGGGCGAGGGGAACAGGAAATTCTGTTCGGAAACCATGAATGACATCATAACCAAATAGTAACGGAATATGAAGGCTTGTACTGTCAACCGCAAATTCCTGTAATTTATGTGTAAAAGAGGCGCCATAGGCATTAAACACAGATCCGACCTCGCCTTTTCGAAGTAAGCCTTTGTAATTACTTTTAATGGTAGGTCCTGTAATGGTCATGTCACTTGAAAATTGGGTCAATTGACCAACTTTCTCATTCAGATTCATCAAAGCGAGTACAGAATCTGCTTTCTGATTTAATGATGCGGTATCATATTTTTGTTGCGCAGGTGGGATATTTGAATTTTGCTGCATCGTTGGGGAACAACCTGCCAGCAAAAGCAAAAATGTACCGACCGATACACATAACATTGTGATGTTTTTCTTCATGATATGGTGATATATAAGTGAAAATTTATATGTATAAAGCTTATTTTTGAAAACGGTTTATCAAAGAATAAAAAAATAAAACTGAATCTAATAATTATTGCAATTTTTGTTTCTTTCTAATGCAAATAATATTGGATTCTTGTTGATCACAGTAACTAAGATTCTGACAAATCAAAATATAAAAAGTGGAGATATAAATTCTTGTTTTAATTAATTATTTAGGATCAAATAAATGATGGCTACCAACTTTTGTTAGGATTGATTAAATATTTCTTTGTGAAAAGCTTTAATAAACGACGGTTTTCATAATTTATAAACCCAATGCACCCCATTGTTTAGCTTAGAATGCGAATTGGTTGATCAGAAGACGGAATCCATCAGCAGAAACGGCGTTCCTGAAATTTGTCAAAACAATATTCGACGGAGGTTACTTTCCTGCTTGATATATTTTTTTATGTCCTCAAAAACGTATCCTTATTGCACAAACAAACATCCCGTGGATTTGAATATACGGAAAAAAGGGGATCTGGATAAGTATATATAAGTTATTTGCTTAGAAAAGATTAAAATTGTACAGGTAGGAATCGGAAAACTAAATAAACAATCGGGTTACAAGGCAAGGTGAGAATTATTCCGCACAAATTTTAAAAGATTACGAAAATCATGCAGCAAAAATTTTACAAAATGCCATCACTAATTTGCAGGGACTGAAAACTTGATTTCCTCTGTTTTTGCGACAGTATAGGGTGTAATTCAGATTTCGTTCTGAAAAAATAACTATTTATTTAAATAAGGTTAGAGCTAAAAACGTAAAATCTTTTTACTAAATATTAGTCAACATCACTTGAAAAACTGACTTAATAAGGCTATTAAAGAATATTACAATGTATAAACTGGAAAGAAAACCTAAGAATGTTGGATATTCAGAATGAAGAAAAATGATGATAAAGATTCACGCATTTCGCGCAGCCAGTTTTTAAAGATGACGGCTGGTTTTGCGGCTGGCGTTACCTTGTCAGGTTTTGTCCCTTATCGCAAATTTGGAAGCGCTCCCGGTACCATAAAGACCAATAGTGTTGTTCAAAATCTTGGTGGGGATATGTGGTCACTCCACGAGGTGGGTTCTGCTGATAATATTAAAGCCAACGTGCCCGGCGATACCTACAACGATTTAATCAATGCAGGCAGGATTCCCGATCCTTATTTCCGAGAAAATAATGCTAAGGTTCAATGGGTTGCCAATAAGGACTGGGTGTATGAGCGGACTTTTGGGGTTTCCAATGAAATACTCAATAAAGATAATGTGCAATTGATATGTCACGGTTTGGATACCTTGTCCACGATCTGGATCAATGATCAGAAAGTGGCCAATACCGATAATATGTTTCGGACTTATGTTCTGGATGTGAAGAAATATCTGAAAAAAGGGATGAATCGCATACAGGTACGGTTTAATACATTAGATCCCTTTATCCACAAACATGAAATGGATTATAAAGCTAAATATGGTGTAGATCTAAAAGGTGATCGCAGCTGGGTCCGGAAAGCGCCTTATATGTGGAGCTGGGACTGGTGTCGTACGATCCTGACCATGGGAATATGGAAAGAAATGGAACTGATCGGTTTTAATAATCGAATTTCTGATGTTGGCGTTTTGCAAAATCATAAAAGGGGAGAAGTCCATCTTGATGTGGATACAAGCACCGTGGGCTCTTCCGAACAAAGTTTGCAGACGGTCGCCCGGGTTATGTTTAATGATAAAGTCGTGGATGAGAAAAAAGGCCGGCTCAGGGGAAATAAATCAACGATCGATTTTCGAATCAAAAATCCCAAATTATGGTGGCCCAATGGAATGGGAGAACAAAATCTGTATTGGGTCATTGTTGAATTGCGGGATGCCGATAACAACGTCGTGGATACGAAAAGACAGCGTATCGGCTTGCGTAAAATAGAAGTCATTTCCCCGAAAGATGGGGTGGCCATGCACGTGAAAGTGAATGATGTTCCGGTTTTTGTGAAAGGTGCCGACTGGATACCGGCCGATAATATCCCGGCTCGTGTGACTCCTGATATACTGCGTTCCTACATGCAGGATGCCGCCGATTGTCATTTTAATTTTATCCGCTTATGGGGTGGTGGTTATTATGAGGAAGACGCGCTTTATGATGCCTGCGATGAACTGGGTATCATGCTGCAATTTGAATTTAAATTTGCCAATGCCGCTTATCCGGTAAAGGATAAGACGTGGATTAACAATTTAAAACAAGAGGTTGAGGATCAGGTTCTGCGCTGCCGGAATCATCCTTCGATTGTAATTTGGAGCGGTAATAATGAAATCAAAAAGTTCGATGGGTATTATTTCCTTTTTAGGGATGTCATCGGGGGCATCGTTCATAAACTGGTTCCCGGTGCTTTTTATGAAGTCGGAAGCGGTGCTGCCGGAAGTGGCGACATCCATACCTGGGGTGTCTGGCATGGCATGAAACCATTTGAATCGTATTTGGATGTTCACGGTTTTGTTACTGAGTTTGGTATGCAGTCCTTTACGGTTCCCATGACAGTTCACGAATATACCGATCCGCAAGATCGTACTGGTATCCATTCCAAAGTGATGGGATATCACGAAATGTCATATGGTCCAAAGGGAATTAATAGGATCGAACATTATATGACCCAAAATTTTGGACGACGTCCCCAGGAATTTGACAGTAATTTGTGGCTGAGTCAAATCATGCAGGCCTATGGAATTCGGTTTGGAGTTGAACACTGGCGTCGCGATATGCCGCACTCAATGGCTGCGACGATCTGGCAATTCAACGATTGCTGGCCGGCTCCAACCTGGTCGATGGTAGACTGGTATCATCGCTGGAAAGCACTGCAATTTCAAAGCCGCCACTTTTTCGCTCCCATACTGGTCAGTGGATTACCGGATAGTAAAACCGGAAAAGTGGATTTGTATGTCGTAAGCGATCAACAAAAAGATGAAAGAGGTACACTCAGATGGACAGTGACCAATCTGGATGGAAAAGTGGTTAATCACGGTTCAACCTCTGTCAAAGTGGAAGCACGTACCAGTAAAGTTGGGAAACAACTGGATCTGAACAGCGAAATCAGTGCCAATGGTGCGGATAATTTAATTATCTGGCCGGAACTTGAAATCGGTGGTAAGATCGTCTCCCAAAATATGCTGATCTTTAATCGTCCGAAGAGTTTGAAACTGAAAAAGCCGGATATTAAAGCCGATGTCTCAGGAACCGGCAAGAACTATCAGGTGACATTAGGTTCGAATATTCCGGCCTTATGGGTTTGGATTGATGTAACCGATACCGAAGCCAAATATTCAGATAACTTCATACATCTGAAACCAGGTGACAGCAAAGTCATCAATGTCACACTTGATGAACCCATGTCGGAGAGTGAATTCAAACAAATTCTGAATGTTCAGAGTGTGCACGACGTGGCACCTGATATGCAGGCATGATCTGTTTATTAACCCGAATTATTCACGTAACCAATATGAAGTAATATATATCATATTGTTAATTAAAGTACTTATAAAAAATAAACCGATCCTCGATTTTGAGGACACTAAAAAGAGCTGCGAAATTTGGCCGTGCTCTTCGTTGCTCCGAAAGCTTTCGGAGCGCCTTGATCACGGCAACATTTCTTGGTGAATAATCCGGGTTAAATGGACGAAAAGGAAAA
Organism: Balneolales bacterium; assembly: GCA_035267005.1. Lineage (GTDB taxonomy): Bacteria > Bacteroidota > Rhodothermia > Balneolales > DATFMH01 > DATFMH01. Next base: position 451 of record DATFMK010000661.1, on the reverse strand, counting down.
GATAAAAGTTCATGAATAAAAGAATCAACAAGATAAAGGGATTAACCATTTTAATCCTTTCCATAATAATGCTTGGGTCTTTGCAAAAGGCCCAGGCATTTTCTGTTTCCAAGACGAGCAAACTAAATGAAGGTTCAACCCAAAATCAGCCTTCAGGTAGGGAAATAATTGCGCTTAAAAATGGGCGCTTTACAATTAATGGGAAACCTTTTATTCCCATAGGATTTAATTATTGGCCTTCATCAACCGGGGTACGTTGCTGGGAGCATTTCAATATTCATGAGTGGGAACAGGATTTCAAATCGATTCACAAGCATGGTTATAACGCTGTCAGAATGTTTTTACTTTGGCAGGACTTTCAGCCCGGACCTCAATCCGTAAATCAAAAAGATCTGAATCGTTTGAAAGAGGTTTGTGATGCTGCCGCTCGTAATCATATCTGGCTGGTGCC
>DATFMK010000660.1:0-3115 GCA_035267005.1 Balneolales bacterium | reverse complement strand
GGTTCTACAGCCTTTATAAAGTAGCGTGGGGCGGAATTGAACCGCCGACCTCCGGGTTATGAATCCGACGCTCTAACCTTCTGAGCTACCACGCCAGTTTACTATCTCTTTTTTTCAGAGCCTGAAATATAACGAGTTCTACATAGAAATAATAGTGTTCCTATAAAAAATTTGTTCGAAATTTCTTCAATAGATGGGATAGGGTTAATTTGGCGTCCGGATTTGGTCTTTGTATTTCCCTCAAATATAACTTGTATATTATTTATTGCCGGAACGAAGCTGTTAAAGCAATTTTATGATGAGCCTAATCGTTTACGTGCGACAGAATTGAACCGCCATCCCGAACGTTTTCGAAACAAGTTATTCTAAATAACGTGAATTCGATATAATTATAGACTGATTTTGTTGCATATCCACGTTTGGATGATCCCTCACCCAAAAAGCGGTTTCGCGATGACACCTTTGAATGATGTTTGGAAACCATCAACATCATCTTCGACCATTCGCGTCATTTCGACCGGAGGGAGAAATCTTCAAAGTGAGATAGTTCTTCCAAAACACTGTTTTTAAAAGGATTTTTTCTCGAACTCACGTTAAATTAAACAACTTATAAAAAACAAACCGATCCTCGATTTTGAGGACGCTAAAAAGCCGTGAAATTTGGCCGTCATCATGACTAAATTTCTTGGTAAATAATCCGGGTTAATTACATAACTATATAAAAAAATCCTTGCAGATAGGGTGTCTGCAAGGATTTTTGTAGTGGTAATTATTTCGAGAATTGGATCTATCGTCTACCGCGACGTCTCCTGCTAAATGGATTATTAGCTAATTGATTTTTATTTGGCAAGATGGCTCCTATAACAATATTATCACCAGCTTTAATCTTTCCTTTTACAGCCGTATAGCTGCCGTTTGAAAGTCCGATCGTCACCTTTTCCGGTTTAACATTCTTTCCGTTTTTCACCCAAAGGGTCGCTTGGTCACCCGGTCTTAGGATTTTTCGAACCGCATTCGAATTATTTTGGGGATGATCACCATTACTATTCATATGACTCTGATTCATGTGTCCCTGACGCCCTTCAGGTTTCTTTTGCTGATGGGAGTTTTCTGAAAAATCAGATCCTTTTTTCGATAGTTCCTGCAAATAGACTTTTGGCGCCGTAAACTGTAGTGCCATAGCAGGCACTTTGACTACGTTTTTGCTCTGTTTAACCTTAATAGAGATATTGGCGGTCATACCCGGCATGAGTTTCATATCCGGATTTTCAACGTTGATAATCACCGTATAGGTAACCACATTATTAGTCGTTGTTGGATTTAACCGAATTTGGGACACTTTACCAGTGAACGTATCTTCCGGATAAGCATCAACGGTAAAAGTAACAGGCTGCCCCACTTTTACTTTTCCGATATTTTCTTCATCTATACTCGCCTGAACCTGCATTTTTGAGAGATTATTCGCAATAACAAATAATGTCGGTGTATTATAACTTGCAGCTACCGTTTGTCCCACACTCACATTTCTATTGATGACTACTCCACTGATAGGTGCATAAATGGTGGCATGACTTAGATTCAATTTCGCTGATTCAAGACGTGCTTTATCCACCGCAACATTACTTTTGGCTACTGCAACATTCACTTTAGCATGGTCGTAGGATGAGTCCGCGATTAGCTGTTTATTATATAATCGCTGAGTTCGTTTATAATTTTCCATGGCTAAATCTAATTTTGCTTCCGAGCTTCTCAGAGTAGCCTTGGCATTATCTACCTGGGTAGCCAATGTCGTAGTATCGATAAGAGCGACAAGCTGACCTTTTTTTACTTTAGAGTTATAATCGACAAACAATTTGGCAATAGTGCCGGAAACCTGAGTTCCAACATCGACCGTGTCCACAGCCTGTAACGTTCCTGTTGTGTTTACGTTGATGTTGATATTTCCTCTTTCGGATTTTAGAGTCCGCCAAATGATATCCGGTGATTGGTTGGCATCCAAAAAGTAGTAAGCCCCCGTCCCCAAAATGGCAAACACAATGACTGTTATAATAGTTTGATATTTCATCGTATGGAAAAATGATGGTTTAAATTATGAACATAACAATACATAATGTTCATAAACATGTAAAAGAGCTACTATAGGATATTCATAGAAGACTATGCAAAACCGTTCTTTTGTCCAATATCTGGTTATGCAAAGCCTTCTCATATAGTTTACGAAAATCCCAGAAGTTCAATTTCTTTATCTATTATTATAAAAACCCTTATTTAAACAAAATGTCTTATCAATAAATTACATTTTTTTATCATAATTGTGTCTGCACCCTAAAACCCCTCCCTTGTTATTTACTGAACCTCCTTTTTTCGTCTAAAGAAATATCCCACGAAATAGATCACAAGAACAATGCCGATAAACAACAGGACCATTTCTATCTCTTTGAGTTTCAATCCGGATAATAGCCATATAATAGCTATAACCGCCAATATAGGAACCACAAGGCCGCCTTTTATTTTAAACATGCCGGGTTTGTGTGGCATCGTATAACGGAGCTTTATGGTTGATAAAACGGTTAACAGATAGATAATCAATGCGGCAGCACTGCCTAAAATGGCCAACTGTTTAAATCCACCCGAAATGGCAAATATACATCCGAGAGACGCATACACGATGACAGCCACTTTCGGTGTGGCATATTTATGATCAATTTTAGCAAGGAAACTGGGAAGAAGGCCATCTCTGGCGCCGGCAAATAAGATCCGCGGAGTAGCTAAAACATCTCCACTGAGACTTCCGAATATGGAAATGGCAACGCCTATGGAAATGATGAGCAATCCATACGAACCGATAATTTTTTGAGCCGTATCGCCAAGTGGTGAGGACGAGGAGGCCAGTGCGGGTCCCATAACGCCCTGGCAAACCGTTTGAATACAAAGATATAGAATAATTATCACTCCGATTCCCAGGAAAATTCCTTTCGGAATATTTTTAGAGGGTTTAACCACTTCCCCACTGTTAGAAAGCGCATTTTCTCCTCCAATAAAGGCAAAAAATAATACCAGAGATGCACTTTCAAGACTATTGAAATGGGGTAATCCACTCCATTTCAAAAATTCC
>DATFMK010000659.1:0-2163 GCA_035267005.1 Balneolales bacterium | reverse complement strand
TAATACGAAGATCATGGACCGGTTAAAAGGCAAGTTGCTCATCATGCATGGTACCGCGGATGAGGATGTCCCCTTTGGAGAATCGGTGAAGATGATTAGGGCTCTGAAAAAAGCCGGTAAAGTATATAATTACGCCGTTTTTCCTGGCTCCAACCATGTTACTTACCAGGACCCATACTGGTTTGAAAGAATGATTTACTTCTTTAAAAAGAATTTGAAAGATTTAACAAATAAATAATTAGAATAGAGGAATCCTGATGAGGCTACTGGTTGAAATAGAGCAAATAGAGAATAGTGCTTGCTATCAGATTATTTTGCTGGTTTTAATTCTATCTTTTTTTGTCATTGAGAATGCAGTTGGACAATCTGTAAATGGCCCAACTGCGTCGTTAAATATTTCGTCGATCACGGCTAATGAGCCTGTTGTATCCAATGGAAACGATTTCAGTTATACAAATTCCGGATGTCCGTTTGATACTGTTGGCTTGAACATACGAAATCTTCAATGTGGCTATCTGACAGTACCGGAAAACCGGAAAAAGAATAACGGTCGTACCATCAAACTCGCCGTTGCGGTGATCAAAGCTCCCAAATCGAAAATAAAGAAATCGGCCGTAGTCGTTTTGACCGGCGGACCGGGTGACCGGGCCTTATCACCCCGTTTCCTGAAATTGTCAGACATGCTGTTGCCGGGCCGTGATGTCATTGTTCTCGATCAACGTGGAGCAGGATCCTCTAAACCCAACCTCTGTTCATGGCTTGATAAGTCAGCTTCAGATATCCGGGCGATGAATTTAACCGGGAAGCAGGCCGATCTTATGATAAGGGGAGCAATAAGAGGTTGTCATGACGAGCTGCGAGCCAAAGGTATAGATTTGGGAGCCTATAACGTAATTGAAAATGCGGCCGATATCAACGATCTTCGCCAGGCTCTGGGTTACACTAAATGGAATCTGGCCGGCGGCTCCTATGGGGGAATGCTCGAGCAGGTTGAAATAAGAGACTTCCCGGCTGGCGTCAGGTCGGCTGTTCTGTTCAGTCCGGTGCCAATAGGTATGCTTGGCGGTGATAATGTTTCGTCTTTTGCGCGATCACTTGATAAAGTATTTAAGCTGTGTAGTAGCAATAAGAGCTGTGCAGAAACCTATCCGTATCTTAAGAAAAAGTTTTATGCAACTATAGATACCCTGCGCTTGCATCCATTAAAAGTCTATCTTAAGTCGGGAGATAACGGAACTGAAAGTTATGTGGTGAATTCACAGGATTTTGTTCATCTCATTTTTGAGATGCTTTATAATGAAAATGGGATATCCTATTTCCCAGCTACTGTGAATGCATTCTATAGCCGGGATAAGAAAACAGTAAGTAAGATTATAAGTTCGGGAATGGGAGCTGATTACAAAATTTCGGAAGGTATGTTCCTTTCAGATGTATGTTATGATGCACCGGCTTCACGCTCGAAGTGGGAAACTGAAGCCGCAGCACATCCGGATTTGAAAGCAATAGGATTTTGGAATGATGCCTGTACATATTGGGAGCCGGAACATGCCACACCGGCAGAACTAAGGCCGGTGAAGAGTGATATCCCCGTTATGGTTATAAATGGGTATTTGGATCCGATCACACCTCCCGAAAAAATACAAATAGTATTGAATGGTTTTTCGAATGCCCGACATGTGATGTTGAAAGATGGTACTCATAGTGAGCCAAGTGTCCGAACGATAGGATGTCTCCGACTGCTGGTTGGCAAGTTCCTCAATAATCCTTCAAAAAAACCGGATACGGCATGTGTGACGAAAATTTCACCGTTACAATTTAAATCTATTGAAAAGAATTGAGATTAAGCCTATCGGGATAAAAGGCAATAAGGCAACTAAATAATCAAATTATGAAACAAAATACGGTTAATAAATTTGGCATCAGCATCAGAAGTTGTATTATGATTGCTGTGATATCATTCGGGACAATTATTGGAGGAATCCAATATTCGAAAGCCCAGGTTCCACATATCCACTCCTACGGCAAAGCCACCGTCTATCTCGACCATTACGGTGTCCCACACATCTATGGACCGACGGATGCCAGCGTGATTTACGCCTCTGCCTGGGTCGAAGCCAATGCAAACTGGAAGTTGGTGGAACAAAATTTTCTCAGGTCTATCGG
>DATFMK010000658.1:0-6116 GCA_035267005.1 Balneolales bacterium | reverse complement strand
AGCCGCCCGAAGGTCAGTTCCGGGATAAAACCGAGAAAGTTAGGTGCAAATAATTTGGTGGCAATAATGAGTCCTACCAAAAAGCCGATGATACCCCAAAAAACGGTAGCAAAGGCAAAATTTCGGACAATTTTATTGTCGTATTTAAAGGTTTCCAAAGCCATCAGCGATTACTCCTCATTAGGATCTTTTTGGTTAAGGGATGATGATTTTTTTGTTTCGTCGTCGAATAGCATCCGTACCGATGGAGTATATTTATCTTCATATTGACCGGATTTGACAGCCCAGATAAAGGCCATGAGAAATCCGACAGCCAGGAGTAAACTGAATCCTATTAACAGAAAGATTACTTCCATGATGACAGCCCCATTTTTTTAGCGGTTAGATGCGTTGAAGTGGTAGTAAAGAGAATGATCGTGATCGAGCTGAGTGGCATAAGCACCGCGCTCAAAAGTGGTGAAATCATTCCCTGAACGGCAAAACCGAGTCCGATTAAATTGTACAGCAGCGAAATAGTGTAACTGATGAAGATGATAATCATACTGCTGCGCGCGAACTTCAGATAGGTCGGGAGCGTTTGAATGCGATTGGCATCCAGAATGGCATCGCATGCGGGAGAGAAAGATCCCACATCATCTGAAACGGCGACTCCGACATCGCTCTTTTTGAGCGCACCAGCGTCGTTCAGGCCATCTCCCAACATTATTACCCGGTTGCCCTTTGATTGTAAATTTGTGATATAAACTAATTTGTCTTCCGGAGATTGATTAAAGTGCAAGCGTCGATCAGATCCGAAAAGCGGGATGAGATTTTTCTTTTCAGCATCATTGTCTCCGGAAAGAAGGGATAATTCAAAACGTTTTTGCAGATCGTGAAATAATATTTTCAGCCCTTTCCGATAAGATTTTTTTAGCAGGAAATATCCTTTGTATCGATTGTCAAAAGCGATGTGAACCTCGGTCTGTGATGGTCTGCCGGATGTTTCCACTGAAATATTATTTTTAAGAAGCCATTTTCGAGATCCCGCTAAAACGGAATGTCCGTCGATATTGGCAGAAATGCCCAGTCCGGTATATTCTTCAAATTTTTCAAGTGATAAGGATTCCCCGTTCGATAACTTAAGTGCGATTTCCTTACTCAGCGGATGCGTGGAGTTGTTCAGCACAGAAGCAATGATAGTAGATTCATAACCGGAAATACTATTCCCAACCCAATCCACATTGGATTGATTCGATTCTGTTAACGTGCCGGTTTTATCAAAAACGATCGATCGAATGCGGGATAAACGTTCGATGATATTGGCGTTTTTGATGAAGAATCCGCTGCGTCCGTAAATATTCATGGCTGAGCCCAGCGTAAAAGGAGCGGCCAAAGCAAGTGCACACGGACAAGCGATAATCAAGACCGATGTAAAAGTGTTGATGGCAATCGCCGTACTAACGTGCATCCAGTAAAGTCCGGAAATAACAGCGGTAAAAATGACTCCGAGCGTGAAATAAACACTGGCGTCATCCGTGATGGTCGACAGATCTTTATCAGGTGAATTTGAGTGAAAAATCTCATTATTCCACAGACGGGTTAGATAGCCTTGCGAGACTTCTTTGGAGACGATCATTTCCACAGCCTGACCAATGATTCTACCTCCGGCATAGATCAAATCTCCTCTTTTTTAATTTTTACGGAAAGGGGAAAATAGGAACGGTAATCGCGGTCGAATGACAGATTATCGTACGTCTTCTTTTGAAAAAGTTTACCAATCAGCAGGAAGAAAACCAGTCCGGTGAAGGAATCCATATAACCGGGACCGATGCCGGTAGCGATTTCGTAAATACTGCGTGAAAACAGAACGAGAATGCCCAGGGAGATCGGAACATCCATATTGATACGCAGTTTCGAAAGAGCAATTCCAGCCGATTTCAGATAATCGGAGCTGCTGAAAAATAAAACGGGCAGGGCCAACACGATATTCAGAAGATTGAAGATATGCTGAAATTCAGGAGATAACGGCCGGTGTGCCAGGTAGGACGGCAGACTATAAAGCATGATATTCCCAAAAGCAAAACCAGCGACCCCCAATTTCATGTACAGCGAACGAGTGGAGTGATCCCGTTCTTTTTTATCAATATTATCCAGATTAATCTGCGGTTCATATCCAATAGATGCCAATAACTTAACAAGACCGCCCAGGGATAAATCATCCGGATGAAACGTGACCGAAACCTCACGCCGAATAAAATCAACACGTGCATGTTCGACTCCTTCGCTGAGTCTATGGAGATTTTCAAGCAGCCAAATGCACGATTTACAATGAATAGAAGGAATAAAAAACGTAACAACACTGATATCATCATCCTCAAATTCAATAAGTTTGTTTTTGATATCGGGATAATTCAAAAACTCAAAACGGTCATCATCCGGATGCGATTCGATGGTACTGCCGGGATGATCTTCGAGTGCGTAATAGGTGCAGAGCTCGTTATCCTCCAATAATTCATACACCGTTTTGCAACCCTGACAACAAAAATGCTTGTCACCTGCTTGAATGTCGGTTGTCCGGCATTCCGCACCGCAGTGATCACAGAGCACGATATTTTTTGTATAGGTTGCCACGAATAGTCAGTAATCTAAATAAAATATCTATATTTGAATATTTGTATTAGAATTATAAAAGAAATAAATACAATAATTTATACTTTTATGTGAATTTATTGATAACTCCACACTCATTATCTCTTACAGAAGAGATAGATTTCAATCATTATACGAATCCTCCAAAAACCGCGTTTATCCGCGGCCGAAAAACGAATCAAGAATATTTTCCCTCGAACTTTAATCTCAAATTAAACCAGGCGTCGGTCATTGAGTCCTTGATATCTTCAAAAGTAGTTTCCTCCATCCACTTTTGGATTTTCTCTTTTTCATTTTTCCAAATGGCATGAAAGGGACAGGGCTCGATATCTCCACATTTTGCAATTCCTAAAAAGCAGCTCTCAAAAAACTCTGTACCATCCAATGCTTCTACTACTTCAAATATGGTAATCTCAGAAGGTTCCCTCAATAAATATACTCCTCCGTATTGACCTCTTTTCGTATCTAATATACCATTAGGAACTAATTTAGCAAGCGATTGTGATAAATAAGCCGCCGGACAATTCAATGGTTTAGCCAGTTCAGAAGCGGGTATAGCTTTACCCTGGGGCTCCCGGGCAAGTACAATAATTGCCGAAATGGCATACTGTGTCCTTTGTGATAATAATTGCATGCTTACTGATAATTCCCTGGTTTTAAACTCGTTTATAATTTACAATATTCTTATTCAAATATCCTAATTAGATTTAGATTTTTTTGAAATTGGCGGCAGAAGATTCAATCTTTTATTACTGTTTTACTAGAGCAAAACGTTTGATGTTAACCACAGTGATAATTCATACTAATTAACGTGAGTTCGATATAATGATAGGTATAAATAGGAACTTATTTTGTTTCATATTCACGTTTATAAGATCTCTCACCCAAAAAGCGGGTTCGATATGGCGCCTTTGAGTAATGTTCTTAAATGTAAATATCTTCTATCGTCCTTTCGTGTCATTTCGAACTCACGTTAATTAAATCTCTCTGTGATTTCTCCGCAAATACTCTGTGTACCCTGTAGCTTAGTTTTTCTCTCCATTACCAAAATACAAGATAATGGAATTTTTCACTTTAAGGGGACTAAGGGGTGCGGTTTAAAAATTTTCCAATTTTATCTGATGTCTCATAACCTGACGTAATGCAATCGCTCACAGAAATCCCGAAGCGGTAATTACCGGCCATGAAGAAACCGGGATTTTGTTCTTCCAATTCATCCATAGCTTTTTTATGAGACCCATATCCCAAAGTGTATTGCGGGATGGCTTTCTCCCAAAAAACATGGTGACTAAAAACCGGATCTCCGTTGATTCCAAGTGTTTTATCCAAATCTTCCAAAGTGAGTTTTATAAGTTCTTCTTTGGGAAGCCGGGCGATATCAGGATTTCTCGCTCCTCCGATGAAAGACGCTAGTGTTACATGTCCCTCCGGCGCTCGTCCGGGAAAGAGTGTGGATGTGAAAAGTGTTCCGAGTATGTGAAAATGTTCTTTTTCGGGAATGAGCATACCAAATCCATCGACCGGGTGGTCGACATCTTCGCGTTTGAAACCGAGTGTTAAGGCGCTTACAGGCGGGTAATAAATATCTTCCGATAGTGAATCGGGCGGATTGAGCTCATCAAACTTAATATTAGACAGAGCATAAGCCGGTCCCGTGTAAAGAACAGCGTCATGCAAAATATTTTGATATTTCCCGTCCTTATCCTGATAAGAAATTTCCCACTGTTCTCCTTTTTTTGAAATTCCCGTAACCTTTGCATTCAATTTAATATGCTCTTGCAAACGCTCCCGAATAGCCCGTGGAATAGATTCGTTTCCTTCCTTGAATGAAAAAAGCCTGGCTTTCTGTTTATTAACCTCTTTTCTTTTTTTTCGCTCTTTGGCTCCCTTAATCTGTCCTTTGATGAGTGAACCATACTTTTGTTCCAGGTTGTATAATTTTTCAAATGCCTGCTTCACCGAAAGCTGCTGCGGGTCACCGGCATAGACACCGGCGACAAACGGATTAATCGCATAATCCAAAAACTCCTGACCGAGTCTTCTTTGTACAAAATGAGCCAGGCTTTCTTCCTCATGATTATCCCAGGGAGCTATAAAAGGTTCTCTCAAGAGACGAAACTTGGCGGATGTTGAAAATAGTCTGGTGCTTAAAAACGAACCGATAGATGACGGCAAAGGCATGGGTTGCTTATTACGAACGATAAATCGTTTTTTAGACTTTCCATCTCCATAAAGCCGCTCATCTTCCAGCTTGAGTTCCGAAACCAGATTTCGTATATGTTCGTTGGTCTCCATTAAAGTATGCGGACCACCTTCGGCAAGCCAGCCGTTTTCCCGGTACGATCGAATAACCCCGCCCACCCGGTCTTCCTTTTCATAAACGGTTACTTCAAAACCCTGAAGTGATAGATTCAGGGCCGATGTCAGTCCGGTAATTCCACCGCCAATAATTCCAATCGATTGCATAGAATGAATAATTTCAGATAACGTTATTTTGGGGTAAGATAATTAAAAATGATAAAGAATGACGACTGACGACCAACCACAGAGAAAGCATTTCGGTGTAAGAAATTACATTCTGAAATAAAATATATAGCCACAGCTGTCCAAAACGTTTTAGAATGTAAGAAATATCGTTATTTCTGTCGGTCTTGGACAGATTTTTTCACTGCCCGAAAATCAATCCCCCATTCAAACAAGACTCCTTGTAGCAGATCGGGGCCATTTCGCCCTCTCGCGGGCTCAAAGGGCTTGTCCAGCAGCTTTCTGCGGTCAAACTTGACAAACAAGTTTAACCGCAGAAACGCCACCATATTTGACAGGCACCATTCCGAAAGCTTTCGGAAGCAGGCTTTGAGGTATTTTAGGATCAACATCGTAATCATTGCTGCCGGGATCTGAATGAGCACAGCATTGGCCGTTGTCACCAGAAAGGATTTGATTTTGAGTAGTTGCATAATCTCTTTAAAGAAAAATTCAATATCCCATCGGGCTTTGTATAACTCACCGATGGTGTTTGCTGTCCAAGTAAATTGATTGGTAATCAGTTCGATCGTTTGATCTTTCTCGGAATCGTAGATCACCACCCGTAGAAGCCTGGCGGGATATTTTTCATATGTCGGGGAATGACTCAACTCAATGTACTCATCGAGGAGTACGTGCTGGTGTCGCTTCTCGGGCAGGGGTTTTCCTTTTCCCCGCTTGAATGGGATGGAATTTTTCAGGCGTACGACAGAATAGCTGCCTTCGATGTTCCACCGATAGAAGGTTGGAAAATCGACATAGGCTCGATCAGCCACAACCACCGCATCGGCGGGCAACGATAACTCCTTTGCAATGGTGGCCTCGGCTTTCCATCGGTAATGCGAATATACACCGGAAGGCATCCATCGTAGTCCAGCAGGGTGTGGAGCTTGATCGCTCCTTTCTTCTTACGAAACCGGGCCCAATCATACAGGCTTAGGCAGAGGCTAATGGTGGTCGAATCC
>DATFMK010000657.1:0-5750 GCA_035267005.1 Balneolales bacterium | reverse complement strand
ACCATATCTCGGAAAGGCGCAGTACTTTTTTTGACAGTTGACAGATCATATTCGTCCGTCGAACACCCCTCACATATATATCGCATATCGATGCTTATAGCCTCTCATATGGCCGTGAGATGAGGTGCACCCTGCGACCGGAGGCTTGACTTGTTTTTCAGATCCAAGACTGTCAAAAAAACAGCCATGAAGTACCGAATGAACATCGTCCATTAAGCCGTTTTACAGCAGCCACCGTGCCTCAGAACATGATTTTAGAACCTCTATCCCGATTCTTTTTATCCGAATTTAATTGACGGTCTGGGTTATGGTTACCGAATGTTTCCTGAACGAAAAAAGGGAATCAGCCATTTGGCTAATTCCCTTTTTTAATTGAAAATCATCAATATTTAGTTGGATGGTGGAGGACAGCCCGCCTCTACAAAAAATCCAACCGAAATTTTATGCCTGCATCAAATCTTTTTTTTCACTATCCGTGTGTGTTACGCACCCTATCAACACCAATTACGAACTCCCCAAAATAGCACATCGATTGTCGGCCTGTAAGAATGAAATTCTGCAATCCAATGTCATCTGTCTTGATAACAATAAGTCAAAGCGACACATTAACTATTGAGTTAAATTGTAATATTTTCATTTTGTTGTAACAACATTGCTCTATCATCAATCTGCCGGCTTCAAAAAAAATAGTAAAAAATGACCACAAACTACAATTAATTATTTTTTCAAATATGAAGCGGTATTTAGTGCAATCTCACCTTAATAGACATTCGTGTTGCAACTCATCTGTCCAGACCTGTCTCTTATTTGCCAGAATCGATAGCTGGGTCAATACATCAATTGAAAGTTCAATCCTCAGAATTTGATATCACAACTATTGAAGGCTACTTTCAGGTTCAAGATACAGTAATCGCCACAACCATCGTTTGGTGATACGGTATTATGTTATCACAAAAAAATCAGACCATAGATAACTGGTAGTTATTGCAGATATCGCAGATTCAGTTGCTTGCGATGTATGTTGGAGATAGTAACGCAAAGCCCAGTATGTTAGATTTGTCAATTAAAAGCAGTTTGCAAAAATTAAGCGATATCGGAAATCTCACTTTCATCCGAATGTTCCGCGACCACCCTTAAAGTCAAATTATGCTTATTCTGATTTGCCAGAATTCCATTAAATAATATATCTATAAAAGATTCTGCATATTCCAAAAGATCTAATTTTTTATCGTACAAAAATTTTCTTTTGACAGCATTATCTATTGAACCCCATATTATTGATCTTATGGTATATGGATCGACTCTTTTTCGGAACTCCCCATTTTCGATCCCCTCTTTCAGAACATCAATGGTTAATTGGGCGGAACTTTTAACGATCTTATATTCCTCGGTTTTCAGGAAATTACGATTATTTCTAAGAATCATAACGGTAATGTTTGCATAATCCGGATCAAGCTCAAACAATTCTAAATGGCGATATATGAGAATTTTAAGTTTGTTTGCGGCGCCATCAACATACTTTAAAATTCCTATGTTTTCTTCCCGGAATCGGCTACTTTTCTCGCCAGGTATTGAAAAAAGCAACGCCTCCTTATTTGTAAAGTATTCATAGATCAGGCCTTCAGAGACCCCTGCCTTAGTTGCTATCTCGGATATTGTAGCTTCATGAAAACCTCTTTGAGCAAATACTTTTTCAGCCGCTTTAAGAACGGTAGCCCTTTTAACTAACTTACTTCGAACTCTTTTGCTTTTGTTAGGGGCATTTGTTTTCCGAGGCATAAATCTCTCCTTGCTCTGTTAGGTATTATTCAAGCGAATTTGGATGAGCGTAGACCGTCGCCATATATTTTTTCAAGGCGATATGAATTTTTCTGTCCAAGCGTGCCCCAATATTTAGGATTCGCGAGATTTCTGATATTGTTGGATTTTTGGCGAATCAAATCCTAAGCAGTGATATACTGCGAAAAACTATGCTGTCAATAAGCAATCGTCTTTCAGAAAACAGATGGCGATGATTATTCGCTGCTTGTATTAGCGGAAAACACCGTCTTAAAATGAATCTACCTACAAATTCGGGTCCTAAATTTGAATATTAATATAAATAGGGTTCTAAAAGTCGATGTTATTAGTTCTGCACATTATCCCTGGATGTAAAAGATCTACCAATCATAATTTTCTCTCTCAATTATGGTCGCCGAACCCTGTCCCCCACCCACGCATGCATTAGCACAGCCGTACCTGGCCTTTTTTTCGTTCAATATCCTTGCTAAGGTGCCAATCAAGCGGCAGCCAGTTGCTCCCAAAGGATGACCAAGAGCTATAGCACCCCCCTTAATATTGACATTCTCCTTATCAATCCCAAGCTCGCTGATGCAGTTTAGGACGACGACTGAAAAGGCCTCATTAATTTCCCAATAATCTATGTCCCTTGGCGTCAAACCAACTTTATCCAAAGCCTTTTGGGTAGCAGGTACCGGTCCAAAACCCATAATGGTTGGATCTACGCCTGCAAAACCTATCGAGCGTATCGTTGCTAACGGCTTGATGTTTCGTCTTTTGGCGAGGCTCTTCTCCATTAGGAGGATAGCGGATGCTCCTGCATTAAGGGGAGAAGAGTTTCCGGCGGTTATTACACCGCCTTCTTTGAAAACGGGCCTCAATTTGGCCAAGGCCTCCAAGGTCACATTTTCGCGGACCGACTGATCTTTATCAACAACCTTTATTGACCCATCTGCTTGTTTTGCTTTTATGGGAAATATTTCATTTTCAAAATATTTTTCCTTTTGGGCTTTTCCAGCCAAATCATGTGACCTTTTGGCCCACTGATCTAATTCTTCCTTTTTAAAGTTTCGGAGGGAGAATAATTTTTCTGCGGTCATGCCCATATTGGTTGCATTGAGTATGTCCCAGTGTGCATATTGCTCCTCGTCCACAAGGCGCTTATTGGCTTCGGCATGTCCACCCTCAATCCAGGCCTGTCCTCTGGGAACCCGCGTCATATGTTCCAATCCACCGATAATTGCAATGTCCGCGTAACCCAGCATTATTTCCATAGCACCAATTTGTGCTGCGGCCATTGATGAGCCACATTGTTGGTCGATTGCTTTTGCTGCAACTGAATTAGCGAGATTTGAAAGCATTACTGAAAATCTGCCGCCGTAGGCCCAATTTTCACCTATTGCCAAAGAACATCCGATTAGGCAATCATCTATCTCTTCTGATTTGATACCTGTTCTTTTCAGCAGCTCAGGAAAAAGCATTGACAACAAGTCATCCCCTCGTAATTGATGAAACCAATCCCTTTCCGGATCGTTCGGTCTGGACCTCGATTGAGCTGTTCTCAAATATCCTGCAATAACAGCTTCTCTCATTTTTGGCCTCCTTTCAGGCGTTTTTATGACACTATTCGATATTTTTTATTCTGGTATCTGCAATTCATAATCATAATATAATTTACATCATATATTGTAGATCTTAATATTTCAACCACTATATTGAACGTTGGTGTTTTTTTCTATCTAAATATATAGTTTGTTTTTATATATCATTGATGTTTGTATTGACATACTATATCTAAAAGGTTATACATAAGTCGTGGCTGCTTTTTACTGGTTTAATTTTATTTAAATCGATCTTTCTTGAAAAATTGGCCCGTTGTTTTTATCAAAATTATCAAAATTTTTATATGTTATAGGGATGCGTTAATGTTGGTAGGCGATATACCGAGAAAAAACTCAAAATTATTCCCTCAAAAAACCGCTGTAATCGAAGCAGACGTCACGATCAATTTTTCACATCTTAATCAACGAATTAACCGTCTTGCCAATGCGATTATCGGCCTCGGGATAGAAAAGGGTGATCGAATTGCAGTGCTAAGTCATAATTGCCATCAATACGTGGAATTTTATTTTGCCGCAGCTAAAGCCGGAACGCCTATAGTCCCACTTAACTATCGATCCAATGACAAGGAAATTTCCTATATTTTAAATGACTCTGAAGCTAAAATGCTCATCTTCAATGCCGCCTATGATTCACTTGTTGAACAAATTAAAGATAAAACAGAAAATCTTAAACATCTCATTTCATTCAACGGAATAATCAAGGGCGCTTCTGATTATGAAGAGGTGCTGTCTAAAGCTTCAGATATCGAACCTAAGGTCAGTCTTGATGAAGATGACATTGCAGTTTTAGGATATACTGGTGGAACGACAGGTCTGCCCAAAGGGGTCATGACGACCCATAAGAACATAATTGCGAGCTGTTACAATACAGCACTTGAGAGGTTGATCTCTCCGGAAACGATCTTTCTTAACGTACCTCCAATGTTTCATGCGGGTGACGCAAATAGCATGTTTGCATATTCTTTTGTTGGAGCGACGAACGTCATTTTAGATTCATTCAGTCCCGAAGGTGTTCTCCAGAATATCGAAAAACACAAAGTGACCAGCGTACTTTTAGTGCCTTCAATGGTGCTGTTCATCCTTCAATATCCCGATGTAAGAAAGTTTGATACTAAAACCCTAAATACCATCTACTACGGTACCGCCCCAATGCCCCTTAAGCCCCTTCGTCAGGCAATGGACATATTTGGTTGTGGTTTTTCTCAAACCTATGGAACCACAGAGACGTTTGTACCCATAAGCATTTTAAAACCCAAGGATCATATTTTAGACGGTGATGAAAATATGATCAAAAGAATGAAATCGGCGGGAAGAGAAGTGGTTGGCGTCCAAGTCAAAATTGTGGATAAAAATAATATCGAATTAGGCATAAACCAGATAGGCGAGATAATAGTTAAGGGCGATAATGTGATGAAAGGGTATTGGAAAAAACCACAACTGACCCAAAAAGTTATAAAAGCCGGCTGGTACTATACTGGGGACATGGGGATGATCGACGATCTTGGTTATATCTATATTGTAGACCGTAAGAAAGACATGATTATTTCAGGGGGAGAAAACATATATCCAAAAGAAGTGGAAAATGTTTTGTATGGCCATCCCGCTGTTGTTGAAGCATCCGTAATCGGTGTGCCGGATGATATTTGGGGGGAGGTTGTAAAGGCTTTTATTATAAAAAAACCGAACACTGATATTAATGAGAATGAATTAATAGAATACTGTGCTAAGCATTTGGCTAGATACAAAAAGCCAAAGTCAATAGATTTTGTTGAACAGTTCCCGAGGTCGACTGCCGGCAAAATTCTAAAGCGGGAATTGAAGAAACCCTTCTGGACAAATAAGGAGAGAAAAGTCTAGACTGAATTGGTTTATCTAAATTTAAGGAGTTGTTTATGAGCGAGCCTAACGAAGATCTACAGATGAAAAGCCAGCAAAAGGATTTCTGGGAACTTTGGGGAAAGCGGAAGACCTGGGATGAAATTCAACCTGGTGAGCTAAGACCAACGGTACCGGTAACCTTAAGTAAAGAGATGATTCAAAGATATGCACGAGCGATTGGGGACTTAAACCCACTCTATTTTGATGAAGAATACGCAAAAAGTTCACCCTACAAAGGCCTGATATCCCCACCAACCATTCATTCCTACTTGATGTTCGCGTGCACACCAATAGAAGACTGGATGAGGGAACCTGGAACTATTAACGCAGGTCAAAGCTGGTACTACAACATACCGGCCCGTCCAGGCGATACCATACGCCTGGTGTGTAGGGCGCTGGACAAATACATAAAGAAAGATAGGTTGTTTATCATTCATGACAATGTATTTTATAACCAAAACAACGAGGTGG
>DATFMK010000656.1:0-2503 GCA_035267005.1 Balneolales bacterium | reverse complement strand
GTCGACCGCCACTCCGAGTCCTGTGGCTCCGCCGCCGATAACCACCATATCCCAATAACCAGAATGATTTTTAAGGGACTCTATATTTTTATTTCGATTCATAAGAATATTTTTTTAATCGTTTCCTATTTAGGATTTAGGGATCCACGATTTTGATTTTTCAATGGCTTTATGCCACGTTCTGGTAATCTCTTCCACCTGAGAAGCCTTCATTTTAGGTTCGAAACGCTTTTCAACCTGCCATTGATCTTTAATCTCGTCGGTATCTTTCCAGAAGCCAACGGCGAGTCCGGCCAGATAAGCGGCTCCCAGAGCTGTGGTTTCTGAAACCTTGGGTCGAACGAGCGGAATCCCCAGAATATCTGCCTGAAATTGCATAAGTGTATCGTTAACCGTTGCACCGCCATCGACACGCAATTCTTTTATCTCGATTCCAGAATCCGATTCCATGGCCTTCAGCACATCGTATGTTTGGAGTGCGATCGATTCGAGGGCCGCCCTTGCAATATGTCCGGCAGTACTTCCACGAGTCAGCCCCACAATAGTACCACGTGCATATTGATCCCAGTGGGGAGCCCCCAATCCGGCAAAAGCCGGAACCAAATAAACGCCGCCATTATCATCAACTGTCTGTGCAAGCTTTTCAATATCAGCGGATGATTTGATGATCCCTAATCCATCACGTAACCATTGAACGACTGCACCCGCAATAAAGATGCTACCTTCAAGGGCATAATGAGTAATCCCATTGCGACGACACGCTATAGTCGTTAACAAATTGTTATTGGACGGGATCGGCTTCTCGCCGGTATTAAACATAATAAAAGCACCCGTGCCGTAAGTATTTTTCAACATTCCCGGCTGTAAACACATTTGTCCGAAAAGAGCCGCCTGCTGATCACCTGCAATTCCAGCTAAGGGTACTTCATGGGCAAAAATAGTCGTTTTGGTTACCCCATAAACTTCGCTTGAAGCATGAACCTCGGGTAACATACTGCGGGGGATTTCCATTAAATCTAATAATTCATCATCCCACTCATTGTTTCGAATATTATATAACATCGTCCTGGAAGCGTTGGTCTCATCGGTTAAATGCTTCTCACCCCGCGTGAATTTCCACACCAGCCAGGTATCAATATTTCCAAAGGCTAGTTTCCCTGCTTCCGCTTTTTTTCGGGCCCCTTCCACATGATCAAGAATCCATTTAATTTTCGTGCCCGAGAAGTAAGAGTCGATGATCAATCCTGTTTTTTTCTGAATTTTTTCTGTCCAACCCTCTTCTTTAAGTTTATCACAAAAATCGGATGTTCGACGGTCCTGCCAAACAATGGCATTATAAATCGGTTCACCGGTATCTCTGTCCCAAACAACCGTTGTTTCCCGTTGGTTTGTGATTCCAATTGCCGCGAGATTTTTGCCATTAGCTCCCACTTTTGTAATCGCCTCAGTGACGACACTCGCCTGACTGGTCCAGATTTCGGCAGGATCATGTTCCACCCAACCCGGATGTGGGAAATATTGCTCAAACTCTTTCTGCGCTTCCGAGACAATACGGCCGGCATGATCAAATAAAATCGCCCGGGAGCTGGTAGTCCCCTGGTCAATCGCTAAAATAAACTTCTTATCCATATTACTCACTCCATTATCAGTCCATAAAAGGAATGTTTAGTTGTCTATACAACCAAACATGAAATAATATCCAAAAACGCTTCCAGTTTGTCAACCGTTTTTCAAAAAAAATTAAACAGGCTACTATTTTTTAACGATTTTGATGTAACCTGTCATTCGGATATGACCCAGCTAAACCTGAGTTCGAAAAATAAATTATAAATAGGAAACTAATTCCTTCCGATACCTAATGTTAAGACCTGTAATGATAGTGGTTTGTGGTGGGTAGTTAGTTGCTAAAAAAATGATTAAGCTATCAACAATGTACAACAAACCACTAACAACAGGCCAATAACTTTAACCTGCTATTTATATGGCGGGATTTTTATAAGTCTAAAGTTACATCGAATTCACGTTATCTTATAACTCCTGCTCCATCAAATCGAGTGGAAGACCGTGTCTATCATGATAATTCTCATAAGGATAGGTAGTAGTGGTGAAACTGATTTTATCACTCCTATAGACATCCTCGGAATACTGAAAACATTTCCTTTCTTTGGTTTTGATCAGCCGTTTAATTAATAAGAGAGGAGTTCCAACCGAAACATTAAGCAGCTCCTGTTCCGACTGGGTAGCACTTATAGCCTCGATGCTCTGTGTGGCTTCTCCCAAACGAATATCCGTATGTTTATAAAGGAGTTCAAAAATAGAAGAATTTTCGAGATCATAAGCTAATAACGGACGAAAAAGCTCGTAATTGAAGAAGGATCGTTCTATAATCAAGGGCTGATCTTCACCAAAACGCAAGCGCTGTATTTTAACGACTTTTTCATTAGGTTCGAGTTTTAATAATCGAGCTATTCTGCGGCTTGGCTCTCTTGTGGAAACCTCAATG
>DATFMK010000655.1:0-9425 GCA_035267005.1 Balneolales bacterium | reverse complement strand
ATCATTAAGGCTGACGCGCCCTATAACAAGCACTTCAAGGTGGATCGTTAAGTCTTTTTTTTGTGAGGTTTGGATAAGAATCGCAGAGTTGTAATAATTACATTGAGAATACGACCTGTGAAAATATGACCTATCTTGACGACGGACGACAGACCATCGACGACACAGAGCTGTTTTGATGCCTAAAGCATGATTCCGATGCCGAACTCACGTTGATTATACGGTTATTCAGCATAAATAATGTTTAATTACTATCAGAGCATTTCTCTGTCGTCTGTGGTCGGTTGTCGGTGGTCATAGAATAATCTAATTTAACAGCAACTTTTATTAAGTAGATAGATTATAAGCTTAAACGAACCTCATGTTAGTTATCATTCACGGTGTGTACCCTCTGTGGTTCTATTATAAAATCCGCGAGATCCTCGTCGTCCACGTTCGATTTTTCCTATTTTGCACGAATCGAAACCCTCGTCCCATCCTCAAGCGCTTCATCGGGATGGGTGATCACCAAATCACCATCTTTCAATCCTGATAACACTTCAGCCATCAGGCCGCTCTTTACCCCGATGTCCACTTTCCTCAGATGAGCTCGTTTGTTGTTAATCACAAAAACCGCCCAATCCTGATCTTTTCGAAATAGTGCACTGGTCGGTACTTGTAAAACTTTATCATTCTCCCAAACAATAAAACGGGAAATGACCCGGTAACCATCACCTAACCGTTTCCATTCATTTTGGGGCGAGACGATGTCAGAAATAACGAGAACACGCTGTTCTTCAACACCCAAAGCTGATATTTTGGTGAAACCGATCGGTTCGACCGTACGAACTATGCCGTTCAATGGTTTATCACCACCCCAGCGATCGTAAACAACCCGCGTACCAGGGGCGATTTTCACGGCGTCTGAAGATAGTACGTCGGTCTCGACTTCGAGTGCCCGGGAGTTTCCCACTTCCACTAAAGCCTGACCGGCAGCTACTACGCCTTCACTTTTATGATGAATTTTCAGGATATTTCCGTCAACCGGGGAGGTAATGGGAACTTTAGCAGTAGTGTCCCGAACGCCTTCAGCAGCGGAATAGCGCAGGGTTGTTTGTGCCGCTTTATATTCATACCGGGCGACTTCGACAGCGAAATTTGAGGATGTCAGATGCGCTTTTGCTCTTCGGGCATTTGCTTCCGCCTGATCCAGCATTTGTTGTGTAGCCGAACCTTCCTTAAATAATCCCTGCATTCTCTTTAATTCATTTTGGGCCAGATCAGCATCCGCTTTAGCCGCATTTGCCGTTTCTTTAGCTGCTTCCAATGCGGCTTTAGTTGCCTGAACACGTGCTTGCGCTTCTGCACGTCTGCGGGGATCCAATACATCCGAGCGTAAAGGTTCAAGGCATAACAGCGTTTCGCCTTTTGAGACCTTATCGCCGACATCACGGTCTAACCGCATCGCGATGCCCGATACCGGAGATGTGATAACATACCGATCTTTAACACGTGTTCTACCTTCTTCTTCGATGGTCACACGAAAGGGTTCTGATTTAATTTCCCATGCATCCACTTCAACCGGACGTGGCCAAAATCCGTATAAAAGTAATAATAAAACGATAACTACGGCTGAGATGATGCCGGCTTTTTTCCGATTATTCATAATATCACTCTCTTGTTTTTAAAACTCCAATCAAATCCAGATGATCGATTCGGTGCCGGACAATCAATCCGGAGATAGTAGCAGAAATGAGGACGACCAGGGCGGCAAACGTGTAGGTATCACGATTGATGACGAGTGGTACGCGATAGAGATCTGTAGAGAGTTGGGTAACCAAAAATGCAGTTAAGCCATAGCCGATAAGAAAACCTACGGGAATAGCGATGATTGTAATAATAGCGAGTTCACCTAACAACAGAAAGGAGATTTCGGCACGTGTAAAACCGAGCACGCGTAAACTGGCCATTTCCCTACCACGCTCGGATAATGAAATGCGGGCACTGTTATAAACGACCCCGAAAACAAGAACTCCGGCAAAAAGGGTAAGAATGAAGGTGTATGTCAGGATGTTTTCACCAAAAGTCTCATATAAATTTTGTTTCACTTGCGAAGTGATTGAAACAGCGGCCACTCTCGGTCGTTTTTTCAGCTCATCAAAAATGGATTGTTGTTGATTGGTATCAATTTTCAGATAAGCCCCTGAAACCGAAGATCCTTCCTTCATTAACCGGTTTAAAGCCGAGATATCCATATAACCACCCACGCCCAAAAACTGACTTATCAAACCGGTTACCGGAACACGTAATGTTGGTCTTGCTCCCTCAAGAACTTCAAGAGAAACAGAATCACCAACTTGAACATGAAGTAGTTTGGCCAGATAATCAGTCATAATTAATCCTTCCGGTGGAATTTTTACCAAATTTAGTTTGGTGTCCATTAATCGGCTTAAATCCCCATTCGGCTGCATACCTTGGATGGATGTGAGATAGGTACGATATTCATGACGGAGACGTACCGGAACAGAACGGAATGTTTCCACATGGATAACACCCGGAATATGCCGGAGTTCGTAAATGGCGTCATACGAAGTGGGTTCGATGAATGATACGGCCAGATTTTCCCTTTGTACTTGATTGAATTGCAGTCCCATTTCATATTCGATAGCGTCGTCGGAGAAACTTCCAACAACAAGAATCGATGTGGCAAAAGCGATCCCCATTGTCGTGAATACTGACTTAATAGGGCTTCTTTCCATATGCCGGATAATCATGCGCGTTGGTTGGGCAAGAAAACGTTTCAATCCCAACCGTTCCACAAAAGATTCCCGGTACCGGGTTGGCTGTTCAGGCCGCATGGCAATAGCAGGTGGCAAAAGGGTCGCTTCACTTACAGCATGAAGGGTACCGGTTATTGCCGCAGCTGCCGTGACAATAAAAGATGTTATGATGACATATAAAGGGATATGATAGAGCAGATATGGAAAACGGAAAAAGATCATATACATATTTCCTAAACCGTTTCCAAGCCAAATACCGAGTGATAAACCGAGTAAAAATCCAATTATTACGATGACCATTACTTGTTTCAGATAATGGAGCCCGACGTCTATGTTACGATATCCGAAAGCTTTAAGGATTGCTATTTCCTGACGTTGAGTCCGGATGAGCCGGCTTAGCACAACATTTAATAAAAAAGCGGCTACTCCCAGAAAAATGACGGGCAGGATGGAAGCGATCGTCTCCAGTTGTTTAAATTCCTCGGATAAATAACGGTGCGATAACTGATCTTTTCGTCCATAAGCACCTAACCCCCCATAGGGTTCTAAAATATTATCCAGACGATCAATCACCTCTTTGACTTGGGTCCCAGGGACCAGGGTAAGGGTGACGTCATTGAATGCGCCATCCATATCGTAAGCACTGCTTAAAGGATCCCGACCCATCCAAAGTACGCCATAACGTTTATAATCTGCTATCCAGGAACCGGGAGCGATCTGATAGATGTATTCGGGAGATGAAGCCACGCCGACAATCGTCAACCTTTTACGTTTTCCGTTGATAATCACCGTAAGATGATCACCCGGATCGAAATGATGGGCTTCGGCAAATCCTTCGGCAATGATGACTTCATTTTCACGATAGGGTTCAATGAAACGTCCTTGTTTTAAAAGTAATTGGTTTAATACCGAATTTCCGTTATCAGGTATCGAATTGAGCATTCCGGTCACCGGTTCGGCAAAACCGTCGATCTCAATATTGACACCAGCTTTAACACGCGTTTCAACCGTTTCCACACCGGGAATGTTCTGTATACGTAATTTTACATTTTCCGGAGCTCGTTTGAGGTTGGTGAAGACATCAGCAAAATGCTGATTTTTATAATAGGTTTCCTGTGTATCCTGAAGCGATTCGACTGTACTCAGCGACATGACGAATATGGCGACTCCGCATGCCAGAATAAGGGCGATTGCCAGAGCCTGTCCGCGTATATGCCATACTTCACGCCATAGTTTACGATTGATCGCTTTCATAATCTCACCAATGAAGATCTTGTGGAGATTTTTTGACTTTGTTTTCGTAGACCTCGGAAATTTTTCCGTCACTCAGATGGATTACCCTGTCGGCCATATCGGCAATGACCACGTTGTGTGTGATAATGGCGGTGGTCGTTCCCAGCTCTTTGTTTACCCGATCCAGTGCTTCCAGAACGACAATTCCCGTTTTGGAATCGAGCGCACCGGTTGGTTCATCACAAAGTAAAACTTCCGGGTTTTTGGCGATCGCCCGGGCAATAGCTACGCGCTGCTGTTCGCCGCCCGATAACTGAGCCGGAAAATGATCGATACGTTCGGAAAGTCCGACGATGGCCAAAGCGTCTTCCGGCGGCATAGGATTTTTGGCGATTTCTGTTACAATAGCTACATTTTCACGGGCCGTCAGGCTTGGGATCAAATTGTAGAACTGAAAGACGAATCCTACAAAAAAGCGGCGGTATTCGGTTAATTCATGTTCGGTAGCTTCGGTCAGGATTTTATCGTGGTAGGAAACAAAACCATCGGTGGCAACATCTAATCCTCCCAGAATATTAAGTAATGTGGATTTTCCGCTTCCCGAAGGTCCCAATAAAACGGCCAGTTCGCCGGAATAAAACTCAAGATCGATACCACGCAAAGCATGAACCTGAATCTCACCCATATCATAGATCTTGGTCAGGCCTTTCGCCCGGAAAACGACAGAACGTGTAGTTGTTGCTGTATGTGATTCTTCAGCCAACATTAAACCCCTTACCCTCTTTACTGAATAAATAATTTTTTAAAACAGACCGGTAATGCTGGATCAAAATTTTAAACCGGATACAAAACCTATAGAAATGTTTTTTGTTCCCTATTTTTTATAAGTAATGTGATATCAATAAGTAAATTAGGTTTATGATGCGTATAAACATGTGAGGCAGGCTGTATTACCTTTGTAGAAAGAGAACGGCAATAAGTGTAAGGGAAAACAGGATATTTTCAGTGATCCGTTAACAGTTAGCAGTTAGCAGTAATCAGTTTGTTTAGATCATATAAGACGATTAAAAGTCGAATTTTGGGTTAAAAAAATAATAAGGAACTGTGTTACCCGTGGTTTATATCTTTCCGCGAAAAACCGTGTTATCCGCGTTCTACCTTTTTGCGGGTATACCTGTTTTTTCAATATCATGTTTAAATCATTTGACGAATAGTACTTTTAAATATCAGTAATATTTATTGAATGATTAAGTTTAGAGATCATTAGATAGTTAGCCAATAAATACAGATCTCATTTTAGTTTAGAATTTGACCCGTTTTCAATAGCTGTTTCTTTAATTTTTGGTAGTCTAAATTCTGAACATCTACATCGTTTTTTTCTGCAAGGGCGGCGGCAGTACCTGATGACTGGCCCAGCTCCATGAAGACAGGTTCCATTCGTATAGACCCATAGGCAATGTGAGTGGCTGATAAGCAAACAGGTACCAATAAGTTCGTGCAGTCTTTCTTTTTGGGTACGATCGCACCATATGGAATAGGGTAGGGATGTGGTATCCTTGCTTCTACGTTTCCTTCATTTTTAACCATACCGTTTACTACAATCCGTTCACAATTATGACTATCCATATTGTAATAACCCATGGCAATACCATCATTTACTGTTACCGTGCCCCGGCAATTATGCTCTGTTATTACGTATTCCCCAATCATACGTCTACCTTCGCGGACATATAGCTCGGGAGTAAAATGATCGGAATGTTGGTATTCATCCTTTGCATAACCCCACCTTCGCATCTGTTGACGCAATGTATCAGGTACACGGGTATTGTGACCCATGAAATATAACAAACCTTTTGTATAAGCTAAATGAGCCTTAAAAAGCTGCCTTCTTTTTTCATAACTACCCGTCGGCCAATCATCACTCATACCAATCATATCCGTGGAAAATCCGCCGTTATTATTTATATCTGTTTTTCTGTTTGGCAACGGACTCCATATAAAATAATCGCTCAGGCTCCTTTTATCAGGCTGTGCATGAATCAATCGTACAAGGAGATCATATCTGGAGGGATTGTAGTTTTTGGGACGGGTTATGGGAACTTGATTTTTTTTACTGTCTGTTAGACAAATTCTGAAATTATAGGCTTGTACCCTTTTATCACCGTGGCCCTCGGGTAATAAAGTATCCGGACTTATACCCCAAAGTAGACCACTGGATGGATCACCTGCTATGTGATAAGGATTAACCCCGTTGGGAAATTGATGATGATGTGAAAGCTGCACGCCATCAATGGTTTCATGATATTCGCTGTTGCCTTCGCGTCCGACTGTAAATGACACACCGGCCGCAGCCATCAAATCACCCTCGTATGTAGCATCGATGAATACTTTTCCACTGTAGGTTTCACCATTTAGCATTGTGATGGAAACGATACGACCGTCAACTTTCCTGACGCCGTTTTTCCGGTCGAGTTTTCTGTTAAGCCGCACCGGAATATGGTTTTCACGAATTAAATTATTAAAAATCCTGAGAGCCACATGAGGTTCGAAAGTCCACATTAATTTATCTTTTTCTAATATCCTATGGTCTGTGTTTTCAATCTTTTTAAGATAATCTGCCCTGCTTTCCTGATTCCACACCTTTTTATTTAGGTAATATTGATATACACGATGGAAAAAATTTAACGTATATCCACCGATGGTTCTGTGATAGATTTGATCTCCGATATCGGTCCAGCTCAATCCATTACTGGTCAGTCCGCCAATTCGTTTTTTGGGACTAATTAAGATTACTGACGCTCCCATTCGTTCGGCCGCCACTGCTGCCATTACACCCGCCGAAGTACCGCCATAAACCACAACGTCATACGTTTGGTGATCCTGTGCTTTTAATGGGGAATACGATAATGTTATCAGAACGGTAATAAGTGAAACGGCAACAAATGTTTTCATAATTCTATCATGGTTACTGGACAGTTAGATTTATAATAACAAAAAATTCTGGCAATATTACCAACCCAATCAAGGAAAAGAAGGCATGCAATAACAAACGCTTAAATGGATATCATTTCAGATCCGTTAAGATGTCGAGATGATATTATAGTAACGTAAATTCGATAAAATTATAGACTTATTTTGTTTCATATTCACGCTTGGAAGATCTCTCACCCAAAAAGCGGGTTCGAGATGAGGCCATTGAGTGATGTTTGTTAACCATCAACAACATCTACGTCCATTCGCGTCATCTCGACCGGAGGGAGAAATCTTCAAAGTAACCTATTCATTCCAAGACACTTTTTAAAAAGAGGGTTTTATCTCGAACTCACGTTGAAGTTAGAAAACCTAACAATCATATCGAATTCATTACTGGATATTGATCAATGTTATTTGTGATAACACTGTAATTATAAATTCAAGTCCGTGAAAACCCGTGTCGTCCGTGTTGTCCGCGTTCTCTCAATCGTAATTCACATCCGTTATGATAAATCTGGCGTATTGAAATTCTTCCCCATTATCCCAGGAAACAATCGTTTCACTCGGAACGCGGATTCCATTCATCTCCTGATAGTTGTTATATCTCGCCGACCATTTTTGCTGAATAAACTTTCCGTTTTGTTCCATGTAACGATCATTGGTATATCCGTATGTGAGTTCACCCTCATCATTAAATTGAAAAATTCCCGAAGCTTCCATGTTATGATCACGGATGCTTGCTTTTGCGGTATGAGCATCGATGGTTTCCCATCGGATAAAATCGTTATTCATGAAGGAAACCGGAAAAAGCGGCATTTCGAAAAGATAGCGCAGGAGGGATGAAATATTCAATTCTTTACCTTTGGGATCGCCGACTGTGAACGATGACCAGAGTTTAACCGTCATGCGTCCTTCTCCATTAATATAGCGGTCTCTTGCCTGAATCCAGAAGAAGGGCATGGGTTTGAGCCGGGCATACCAGATAAACCCCGGCTGTTTTATAGTGAAATATTCTTCGCCATCGATCGGCATCCATTTTTGTCCGGGTGCAGTTCGAAAACTTCCCTTATGTTTCAAACTGACAAAGGAACTGATTGATTGATCTGTTACATTGCAATATGTAAGATATCTTTGGACAGGTTGAGGTAAATCTTTGAATTGCTGAATATCGGTATGGTTGAACTGTTCTTCATTTGATAATATTTCCAGATTCTTTATTTCATTTTTAATCTGCTTATCAAAAAGAGATCGGTTTAGTAATATATACAGAACGAATCCGGCAAGCACAAGGATTAGCAGGATGATAATGAGTTGCAGCATAAGTAATTAAATCTTAATGATAGTAAAGAAGTTTTTTTCTCATCTAATATAATATCTCATGATAGGTCGTTTCGGAGAATTCCGACCGACTTCCCGGAAACCGGCTTTTATAAAAGCCGATGCAATTCCTGTATAAGCGAAAACCGGTGGATAAGATTTATTGTGCGGATCTACAGGATATCCTTCCACAATATTTGCCCCCTGAGTTGCAGCATAAGCAGAGGCAGCTTTTATCATTTCAATACTAATCCCTTGATTACGGAAATTTTTATCAATGAATAAGCAAACGATCGACCAAACCGGTTTATCATCAATCCTTTTCAAAATACGAGAACGTTCCAGTCTCGGGAATTCATTGCGTGGGGCAACGGAACACCAGCCTATCGGTTTACCGACGAGATATCCGATAATACCCGGAACAGAACTATCTTTAATAATCGTTTTTATGACGGATTTATTTTTTCCTCCTTTTTGAGCTTGAAATTCAGAATGGGACAATCGCCAATACATACACCAACAACCGGCACAAGCTCCACGCTCTCCAAATAGATTTTGGAAATCTTCCCATCTATCTTTAGTAACCGGATAGGCGGCGATATGTAAAGTTGATTCCATTTCAGTTCACAGAAAGATTAATGTTCCCTTGACGCGAGAAGACTTATCCCAATAATCAAACTTAAACCTCCGGCTCCCCATATGATCCAATGAGTGGTATCTTTTTTCTGAGCCGTAAGCTCTATTTTACCTATCGTAATTGCTGACCGGCTGTCTTCGTATTTCTGATATCCCCAGATGCCCAAACCAATGGATGCTAAAATGAGGATAATGCCTATGATATTTTTCATGATATTGAAATTATCGACCCTGCGCATAAGGGTCGTTTTTGATATGTAATTTAGCAGACAAAACGAAAATTCCGAACCGAAACGTGCAAAGGCTTAGCCCTGATTGTTCACCAAGAAATTTTGTCGTGAGCAAGGCGAAGTTAGAAATGCATATGAAGCGTACATTGGTACGTTGATTAAGCATTTTTAATTTCAACGCAGAGCACGGGAAAATTTCGCAGCTTTTTTAGATTCCTCAAATTTGGGTAATGACTAAATACTTACAAATTATATATTTATAATACTATAAGTGCTA
>DATFMK010000654.1:0-2306 GCA_035267005.1 Balneolales bacterium | reverse complement strand
AACTTCTCTGAAATGAAATACCACTTGGCATCTTTAACAGCCTGATCTTTCATTTCGTTCTTATAATCTTCTTCATTGAAATCAGGAGGCAGATTATCTCCGTAGCGGCCTTTCACTTGCTGAACATAATTATTCTGTATTTGGGCCACTAATAAATCAGGAACCTCAAAATCATGACTTTCTACCAGTTTCTCTGATAAATCATTTTTAGCCATATCTTTTGCCGCCTGATCGTAATATTGCTGAATTCTGCTTTTGATCAATCCCTGATATTCATCTACCGACTCAGCTTCCTTATTACTCAGTTCTCCGGCAAGCTCATCAGTTAATTCCGGTTTTTTCAGCTCAAGTACTTTCTTAACGGTTAACTCAAAGGTTTCCTTGTCCTCGTCGTCTCCGAGATCTACTTTTACAACATCACTGGCTTTTTTCCCATCAAGAGCTTCGGCAAAAGGAGCATTCTTCTCATCGCGAAGATCCAATTCCTGATCTTCATCCTTGTCCTCTTTTTTAGGCTTCCCCTCTTCATCCAGAGCTACAGCATCAACAACCACCTTGTGCTCTTCTTTATTGATGGCATCCTCAGTCTCGGTCCATTCGCCTTTCGATTCTAACTGCCGCTCGACCTCTTCCTGAACCTCATCATCAGTAACATCATGAACCATTTGATCCACTTCTACTGAATCCAAATCGATAAGTTCAAATTCAGGCTTAACACCAATTTTTATCTTGACCTCAAGCTGACCATCCTCCCATTTGAGGTCTTCAAACTTGGGTTCCCCAATAGGCTTATGCTCGGGTACGATTTCATTCTGAAAGATATCAGAAACATAATTCTGGATTTCCTCCAATTCTATTTCTTTCCCGTATCGTTTTTTAACGATAGATAACGGTACTTGTCCCGGACGAAAACCAGGCATATCGATTTTTTTGCGATAACGACGAAGAGCCTTGTCAAATTTTGGTCCTAAATCGTTGTTATCTGCTTTTATTGTAATTTCCTTATTAACGGTACTTACTTCTTCAACGGAAATGTCCACTTAACTATCTCTGTCTTTGTTTTTAATTATTTTGATTGTAAGATGAGTTCTTTTTTTATTGAATAACGAACACCTTAAAAGAAAAGTGCGAGAGGGGGGACTCGAACCCCCACGCCGTTAAGCACTAGATCCTAAATCTAGCGTGTCTACCATTCCACCACTCTCGCTCTTGGATAAAGGCTTAACGCCTCGAAATCAATTTTAATTCATCAAATTTTCTATGTCATACTATTTCTTTTATAGACTGAGTAAATTAATATGATTTTCATTGGTTTTCAATATAATTTCGATAAACTATTATCTTCACTGACAAAATAGCTGCTATTGGCACTAAACCCGGATTATTCACCAAGAAATTTAGTCATGACCGATCCCGAAAAGTGTTCGGGAAAAATGCGCATGAAACGTAAAAGGGTACGTTGCATAAGTATTTTGAACTAAATCCCCGGGTTTTGCAAAGCCTCCTTATAATATGATATCACAGCTGTCCAAAACGTTTTTGAGATTAAAAAATAATGCATAATCGGTTTATTGAGGACAGATTTTTTAATATTTGAACGATCAATCCCCAATAAGAAAATCTTCCTGAATCGATTAGGAATTATTTATTTGTGTCAATTCAAAAGGATAGTCCGGTATCAGTAGTGCTTTTCAGATCTGGTTTGACAAGAGGTTAGGTAGATGAACCCCACTCCGGAAAAGCATGGAGTGGAGCCCATCGATGATAGTTCCAACATTGGGGTTTAAAAATTAGAGACAATTCCGTTTAAAAATCGATAAAGTTAGTGATATCATGAGGAACATTTGTTGATGGACTCCACCTAAATGGTAGGGTCCATCTAAGAAAGGATAGAAACGTCCACCCGAATTATTAGGATTAACATGAAAAGCCCAAAAAAGTTGGGCAATGCAATAGCTTTTTTATTAACATTTTAGACAGATCTGGTGTGAATCACTGGTTCGCGCAGATTAATGGATTTCGCGGATTATCTAAAACCTATATTGGGAAGGTATGTTGATATAAATGATTATAGGGTCAACATGAAATAGATTATCATTTTAATACAAGCCTGAAGGGCTTGAATATGAATAGCCACCTGGGAAACGGGGGGGAAACAGATTATTCCGTAACCCCGAATGGGGTTTAATTAAAGCGTTTTGAAGCCTAAAATCACGATAAGATTCAACCCCTTTGGGGTTGGGGAGTTATGATAACCTTCCATTCCCCGCATAGCATACGGGGCTATTCATATTGATCCCTTTTAG
>DATFMK010000653.1:0-5238 GCA_035267005.1 Balneolales bacterium | reverse complement strand
ACTGCCGGATTCATCCTTTTTTTTATTCCCGGCATTTACCTTGCCGTTATTCTCTCTCCTATTATTATGGTTATTTTATTTGAAAATCTCAGTTTTCCTGATGCGTTTGAACGCAGCCGGCAACTCATTTCTGGTTACTGGTGGTTTACTTTCGGATTATTAGTAGTGGTTTTCATCATTCAAACCATCATCATGATGGCGATAAGTGTTCCGATTAATATTATCTCTGAGTTCTTCATGGGCCCAACTACCGGGACATTGAGTAAAAGTTCTCAAATAGTTTTAATTATCACTTCAGTTGTCTCATCTGTAAACTATTTTCTGTACAGTATTCCTATGATTGCGATGGCATTTCACTATTTCAATTTGGTACAGCGTAAAGATAGTATTGGCTATATTGGCGATAATTGAAATCGGAATCGAATAACCAGTTTTGATGTTAAAAATTAACCAGTGTGACCCTTTAGGATATGGTCTATAACTCTTAAAACGCCTTTCATAATATCTTTTTAACTTGCCTCTTTTCCCGGTCAGTCCTAACCTTACAATATCACATCTATTCAACTAATTCAGTTAGATTTACCAGCAATAACATCATATCCACAAGGGAGTATTTATGAAAATTTCCATATCCACTATCTCCGGATTTATCTTACTTTCCAGCATTTTGATCATCTCCGGCTGTACCCAAAGGGCCAATCATGAATCTGAGCAAATGATGAACTCGGTTCCGAGTATAACCCGGGCCATTGCAGTACTACACCCAACGGAAGGTAATATGGTATCTGGAGTGGTAACTTTTACCAAAGAAAATGCGGGAATCCGGGTAGTAGCGAATATTAAGGGATTATCCGAAGGAAAGCACGGTTTTCATATCCATCAATATGGAGATTGCAGTGCTTCTGATGGAACTTCTGCCGGGGGACATTTTAATCCTGAAAATGTTGAGCATGGCGGACCGGATTCGGCAGTACGACATGTTGGTGATCTCGGTAATATTGAAGTTGATGCTGACAGTACCGGAAATTACGATCGTATTGATACGGTTATCACATTTAACGGATCACATTCTATCATCGGTCGCGCTGTTGTAATCCATGCCGGGGAAGATGACCTAACCTCACAACCGACCGGAAATGCCGGTGCCCGCGTAGCCTGTGGTGTTATCGGAATTACGAGTGAGCAATCAGGAAACCAATAGCCCGAATTATTCACTTAACCAACAAGAAAAGAGCACATATCTATTTTATATTATTGTACTTATAAAAAATAAACCGATGCTCGATTTTGAGGATACTAAAAAGAGCTACTAAATTTTGCCGTGCTCCGCGTTGAAATTAAAAATGCTTAATCAAGAAACCAACTTGCCTTTCAAGCGCATTTTTAACTTCACCTTGATCACAACTAAATTTATTGGTAAATAATCCTGGTTAAGGATTATAGATTACGTAAAACGGAAAACAGAAATACGAATATCTTGGTCAAAAATGAATACTGTGTTTAAAATGAGTTACTAAGCGAGTGAAATAGAATGTCTAATGGCAAAAATTTATGACTAATTTCTGTTTGAAACTCTGCCGGGCAAAAACAAATGAAGGATACTATGCCTGGTCCGGCGAGCGAGTTAAATTAGTCTTGATCTTTAGAGTCGATTTGGATCAAGCCAAAATGGACACCCCTTAGTGATTAGAAGATTCAATGCTACTCTTTAAGCTTAAGTTGAATGGATCAATATTTATCACCTTAAAAAAATCTTATTTGATTTTAGATATACCTCAAGGGAAAATGGGTACTTGAATTTAGAATCATGAGTCTGACTTTTATACTGTAGATGTAGGGGCAATTTATGAATTGTCCTTACATCTACGAGAAAAACCTATCCTATTCCATTTTTCGAACTTCGTTTAACTTTTAATAACTAACCTAAATTCGAGAAAGGATAATCAAATTAAGATTTTTACTCTGTTATATAATTTTCTTATCTCGAATTCCGGATAATTATGACTGCGCCAAACTTACCGTTTCAACTTCAAAATCTTCTTTATTATCCACCTCGATTTTGAGTTTTCGTTTGAATAATCGCTCGAAAAGTTCTCGTTTCCGCATAGTACCCCAAATTTCAAGTTCAGGGTCATTCAAAGCGTGAATATGAAGGATAATATTTTTTTTCTGAATATCTACATTCAGTTTTTTTACATTTTGATAATGGCTGCGATCAAGTCCATCGGCTACCCGCATGAACGCGGATAATTTTATGATTTTCCGTTTTGTTTTTTGTGGTAGCGCATTATACTCGGAATGACGTTTATGAGGTATAGATCGACGGTGATACCGGGAAACATGAGCCATGATCTGAATCTCTTCCTGAGTAAAGCCTTTCAGATCAGCATTTTGAATTAAATACAAAGCATGTTTATGATGCTTACGATGCGAAATATGATAACCAATATCATGCATGTAACAGGCGAAACGCAATAATTCACGATCATTATCGGTCAGATCGTGCTCCTCACGAGTTTGATCAAACAAACGTAAACCCAGCTTTGCCACTTGACGTGAATGCTTTTCGTGCCAATTACATTTTCTAAGTAATTCGAAAACACTACGCTCTCGCGGATCCGGATGATTGGCCAGCAAACGCAGCTCCTTCATATCCTGCTTGATGTAACGTAATATCATACCTTCTCGTAGCGCATCGGTTGATGTCTTGATCTTTTTTATGTTAAAATTTTTGATAACGACATCCAGTAATATCATACCGGGAATGATGTAATCGACACGTTTCGGATCAAGTCCGTTCACATTTAACCGTTCTTTACGATTCATTCCAATCATATTTCGATAGATTGATCTGAAGTCCCGCGCACTAAATTCATACTCATTCAAAGTAACGGACGTGTCAATACCTTTTTTGTGCGCGATGATCGATCCGATATTTTCCATGGTACCTGAGGAACCGATGAGTGTTGTTACCGGCTCTTTGGCTACTGCCTCTTTAACAGACTCTAATTCCTGTTCGAAGAAAATACGCATCTTTTTAATTTCTGATTTAATTACCGGATCATGACGAATAAAGCGTGAACCAGTCCGCGATCCCCCTATTTTGCGACTGATCAAATCAAAATTTTTATTTTGATTACCAACCACAAACTCAACCGATCCACCCCCGATATCCATCATCAAAACGGGCTCTTCTCCTATGGAAATAGCATTTTTCACAGCAAGGGAAATCAGTTCAGCCTCCGTCTTGCCTGGAATGGCATGAATCTTGATCTGCAGTTCATCTATAGCACGCTGAATAAAAACACCACCGTTTTTCGATTCACGTATGGCACTTGTCGCATAAGCGATTATTTTCTCCGACCCCTGATTATCGCTGAGTATTCGAATCTTCCGCAAAACATCAATACCGCGGTTCATAGCCCTTTGTGATAGTTTACCGTGAGTGATCTCCTTACCCAATCCTACCATTTCTTTCAAGGTGTCTACGGTCTGATAACTCCCATCCGCACAAATATCTACAATGATAGCGTGAAAGGAATTGGTTCCTAAGTCGATTGCCGTAATTCTTTTCTTATGGATCTGTCTATCTATCTGCTGATCAATAGTCATCGTAACATTATTATTTACTGAGCCAGTGCGATTTCGATTCGATTTTATAACGCATGTAAATTATCCTGATTTTGGAATAATTAAAATTCTTTATACATATATCCCCTAAAGTGTAATATTCTTTAAAACTTTACAATTTCATACTGTTTGTGTACTAACTTACCTTTATTTTTCCTATAGTTAATTAGGAACCTTTTATCATCCTATTATCAATAGTATTATATGACCTGAACCGATACGAACGAATGTCCCGACTGAAAGTATTCATATCATTTTATATGTTGTTAATGATATTGGCTGCGCCGGTGCTCGCCAAACAGGGCGGTGACAAAGCGTATTTTCAGGGTATATTAATTGTAAAATTCAAATCAAACAGCAATTCCAGCCTCGGACAATTCAAGCAAAACACGACATCATTATCCTTGGTTCAAAACTATTTGCGGGGTTACGGCGCTCGAAATTTTCAGTCTCTGTGGAAACCTATCTATCAACAACAGGCCATGAAAGCTTTACAAAAGCACCATCTCCCCCTCAGCAATCTATCAAGGGTGAGTAGTACCCTTTCGAGGATGTATGAAGTTCGTTACACCTCCGGCATCGACGCTGCTGAACTGGCTGCAAAAGTTTCCCGGTTACCAGGTGTGGAATACGCGGATCCCGTCTATATCCGTAAAACGACTTTTATACCCAATGATCCTTTTGTGCAGGATAGTGCACCTAATTATAATTTGCTCAAATAT
This sequence comes from Balneolales bacterium, assembly GCA_035267005.1. Taxonomy (GTDB): domain Bacteria; phylum Bacteroidota; class Rhodothermia; order Balneolales; family DATFMH01; genus DATFMH01. The sequence continues at coordinate 886 of DATFMK010000653.1, read as the reverse complement.
CAAAAATTCTTTAGTGCCTGGAATGTAACCCAGGGCGACTCATCGGTCGTCATAGCTATTGTGGATACCGGCGTTGATTATAATCATAACGATTTAAAAGGGAAAATGTGGACCAATCCCAATGAGAAATATGATAATAAGGATGATGATGGTGACGGCTTAATCGACGATGTTAAAGGCTGGGATTTTTGGCAGAGCGGGGATCCCACACAAGGAAATGTAAAACAGGATAATGATCCGATGGCCGATTATTCCGATCACGGAACCCACGTAACCGGCATCTCAACGGCGGATGCTAATAATGGAATCGGAATTGCCGGAACAGGTTACAAATGTAAATTTATGGCGATTAAGGTGGGTGGAACAAAAGATCATCCTGATGAGATCGGTTTTGGATTTAACGGGATTTTATACGCAGCCATTCATGGTGCCGATGTTATTAACTGTTCTTGGGGCGGATCCGGTTATTCGCAGGCGGAACAGGATATCATCAATTCCGTTTCGAAACTGGGAAGCCTGGTCGTTGGCGCCGCCGGAAATGATAACAGTAATGCCAAATTCTACCCGGCTGATTATGATAATGTAATCGCTGTCGGTTCGATTGATACAACCGATGTAAAATCCTCTTTTTCCAATTACGGACATTCCATTGATGTCATGGCGACCGGTTTACACGTACTTAGCACGATACGTAACAATGCCTATGCAACGATGTCCGGTACTTCAATGGCGGCCCCGATGGTAAGTGGTTTGGCCGGATTAATCAAATCGCAGCATCCCGGTTGGAGCACATTCCGTATCGCTTCTCAAATCCGAGCTACCGCTATTAATGTCGATGCCGAAAATTCCGGATACACCGATCAATTGGGACATGGCGCCATCAATG
>DATFMK010000652.1:0-11127 GCA_035267005.1 Balneolales bacterium | reverse complement strand
GAATCCGGTGCGGTATCATACATTTTGGCTCCAATATAAATTGCCGTTTTCGTATAAAGTACTTTAACTACGGTCTTTTCAGTAGGTTTGGCTCCCTGCACGGGCTCGCGTTGCTTGAAATTCGAGATAGCCGGAGCTTTCTTCCATGCTTTTTCATTCAATATCCCATCTACCTGAACGCCCCGTTTAATGCGATACGCATTGAATGAACGATTTTTGTTAAAATTTTGGGCGAATAATGGACATACTAAAGTCGTAAAAATGAGTATAGTAAGGGCTATAGCTTTCATTTTAAGCCTTTGGGCTAAATCAGTTAAAGGTTAGATTATAAAGGAGTTGTGGGAAGTACGGTTCTTGGTTTAATCCTACGAACTCCTATCCGATATGTTTCATCCGAATCTTATTTTTTTCGGATATAAATATCCCCATTAAAACTTTTGAACAGGATCTCAGGTCCCCCGCCATTGACCTTCCCATACATCCATCGGTCGATGGAAACTTTGAAAACCCCGTTTTGTTTGGAAGTGTTGACATTCGGCTGATTGTTGTTGGCCATGTTCATATCGAAATCAGTATAAATTTCACCTCGTTCGGTTTTCATCTTGGCGGTAAATTTTGCGGAAGATGGCAAGGTGACATCTACTTTTCCGTTCAGAGTTGTAAAAGCCATTGGGTTGTTGCTAATCTTATCAAAACTGGCTTTAATTTCTCCATTAACGGTATTCGCATTGACAGAACCGGTGACATTGGTTAATGATATGCCACCATTGACATTGCTAATATCAAATTCCCCTTCAATGTTATTTATGTGGATCGTTCCACCATTGACATTTGAGATATTAAGCGAAAAGTTTTTAGGTACCTGAATGTTGAGCGACAATGATTTATTGGGAAATCCTGGATCGACAGTAACCGTGTTATTATCTTCTTTTGCATTAAGCTGCATGGAGTTATTAGTAATACGGTGCATTCCTTTAGGAGGCTTTTCATCTCGTTTAGGTCCAAAGATACGGGAATCACCAGTGTACCGGATTATGACTTCCTTACCGTTGTAACCGGACACGCTAATGGAACCATTGACCAGATTCACATTTAATTTACCAGGTTTACCCGGTTTGCTAAGCGGAATGGCAATTTGCTGGGTTTGGTCTGATTGTCCGTAGCTGTAACCGGCCAGGACCATCAAAGCCAGGAATAATATGGATAAATGTCTGAATGCTTTCATAATGATATTCCTTAAAATGGATTTATTTAATTTCTCTGATATAGATATTGCCGTTAAGCGTATGGAAATGGAATTGAGGTCCGCCTTTACCAATCCGAAGCGGTGGATTTTTGCTGATCCGGTATTTTGTGACACGACCCGTTTTACTGGTTGATTTTGAAATGTTAGCCGGTATCAGTTTGGCATTATTAAAATTGGTATAAACGTTACCATTAAGCGTTTTGAAGGTCAGATCGGCCGACAAATCTTTTTGAAATCCGGCATCAATATTACCATTTACGGTACGAAAGGTCGATTCTTCTGTAGGATTTGACGTGTAGGTTGCTTTGATTCTTCCATTGACGGTATTTGCATTGGTTTTACCGGCGATATTTTTCAGGTTGATGGAACCATTCACATTCCGGACATCCACCTTCGATTGTACGTTTGATACACTCACATTTCCATTATTTATTGTGGAGGCATGAACGATGGTGTTGCGCGGAATTTTTATCGTGAAGTTGAACTGATATTGATAATCCTGACCATGATCCCGAACATTGTACTGGATGCGATTTCCTTCCTTTCTGATATGGATGAATGGTGCATCAACATAAACGAGAATAGTGTTGCCTACTTTATCTGTTTTCACTTGGACTTCATTTACCCCTTTGTTTTTATCAGACTCGGAATTCGCTTTAATAATTTTCTCCGATTTTAATTCCATTTGTTTTCCGTTCGTACCCTCCACATTCACGTTTCCGTTGATGTTGTACACTCGTATGGTCTGACTACCATCCACATTTTGAAAAGCAAGTGCCTTTGTTGTAACCTTTTGATATTTCTGTGCCAACACGATATTTCCAATACCTGCCATGGCCAATATCAAGGCTGTTATCCAGATAGTTCTCTTCATAATCTGTTCCTATAATAATTTTGTGATACTCGTATGAATTTTGTTTTTGACCGTTTGATTCAGGTCTTTGCGTTTGAGAAGTTCACGTAATTCCTTGACAGAACTCGTATCCTGCAGCGCCACCATTGCATCAGCGAGGGCAGCTTGTACCAATGGAGATGTCTGATGCGTGATAGATCGCACCAGTCCCGCCCGGGCTTTCGGATTAGAACCATGTTGAACCAAAACATCGATTGTAGCCAGCCTGACATTCACGTTGGGATCATTATTCAGCGTTTTCAATAAGGCGTCGATCACTTTATCATCGGTATGATCGATGGTGCTGCTGATATTGACTGCTTTGAGCCGTTCGAAGGATGACGGTTGATTAAGCATATTCACCACCATCATGGATCGCATCGAAGTCACTTCCTGTGAAAGGTTATTCAGCTGTTTTTTATATCTGAGATTTGTGTTGAATAAAACCCCGATTACTATTCCGATCATCAGAACAGCCAATCCCATCGCCAGTCTTGGCAGCATCAATTGACGCTTCAGGATATTCCATTTTTCCATCCAGCCCGGTACGGATTGCTTCGTCGTTTCTCTTTTAAAAGATTCGAGTTGATCATAGAACCCGGATTGCATAAGCGATGATGGCTCGGGAACCGTTACTTCCTGCATCTGATGTTGCAATTGAACCATCCGGTTTAATTCATCACGATTGATAAGTCCCTTTTCCAGATATTCGTCGAGTCGGGTTTTCTGCTGCTCGTCGAGCGTTCCGTCCAGATAAGCGGTTACCAGTTCGGTGTATTTTTCATCTATCATAACTCTTTTCCTTTTCAAGATTCGCGACAATCTCTTTAAGCTCATTCATGGCCCGAAAAATGCGGACCTTCACGGCCGAAAGAGAGCAATTCTGTACATCGGCTATCTCTTCGTACTTCAATCCCTGAAATCTGCTAAGAATCAAAGCTTCTCGTTTTTCCACACTCAACCTCGCCATGGCTTTCTTCAAAAGATTGAGTTCGGACTTATGTTCTAAATGTTCATGCGCGTTTTTATCATCACTTTTCATTTTTTCCCAGTCGATCAAATTATCCGACTGTCCAAGGCGTTTCTCCTTTCGATAATGATCGATGTGAACGTTACGGGCAATTTGATACATCCAGGTTGTAAATTTACCATCACCATTAAATGTTTGACGGTAGCGAAGGATGCGCATGAACACGTTTTGAACCAGATCTTCACTGACCGGCGCATTGTTCGTCAGTCTATAGAAAAAGCCAAAAAGCGGTTTGTTATGCCGCTCAAAAAGCAAACCCAGTTGATCGATATCACCGGATTTCACCTTCATCATCAAAGCCTTGTCAGTTTTCTGGTTCAAATTTTTGTTTATTTACGATTAATCATTCATAAGAGTACACTGCGTTTTTTCAAAAAGGTTACAGTCTTTTTTGGAAAAGTATATGCAGCATACAATATACGGATATCTTATTGATATTGTTTATATCCGGTGGACTCAGTAATTGGTCTCGTTCCCAACGACCTCGTTGGGAATGCAAACTTGGAAACCCTGTTTCCTCCACGAATAAAACCCTTCATTTTCTGTTTGTAGCAATTTCTGAAACATATTCTTATAAGGAAGCAGAGCTTCCCGTGTGGCATTTCCAAAGAGGACTTTGGGAACGAGGTTTTATTGAGGTTTAAACGAGGTTTAAGCGTTGGGTAGATGGACCCCACCGTTGGGTTGGAGCCCATCTGCTCTCAATCCTTTCTCAAATAAATATTGCCGCTGATGGATTCCAGGTGAACATCCGGTCCGCCGTTTTTCAGTGTGCCGCGAAGAGTGTAACCCACAGGAGCAATCGTTTTATGCCTGTTTTGAAACTGAATGGGGAGATTCGAATACAACTCCCCGCTGATGGATTTCATGGCGAGTTGTGCACCTTCATTATCAGGCCAGTTCATATCGACAAATCCGCTGATCGTTTTGGCATGAACGGGTCCCCGCATGCCACGTATCGTAATATCCGCACTAATCGTTTTAAGTGAGATGTTCGCTTTGGGTGGCGCCCAGACCTCGTAGCTGATATCCATACATACACGCGTTCCATCAAATGTGCTGAAATGATGATTTTGACTGGTACAATCAGCACATTTCGCCTCTTTCAGCTTTTGTTTATCCAGGTCGGTACTGACCCATATGGATCCTGTATTTTGTCCGCTTTTGAATTGAAAAGCGTTATTTAGCTTCCCATTATTAATCTTTACGGAAGATTTGATTTCTACTTTATTTTGATTCCAGGCATGGACTTTAATCTTCTGACCAAATTTTAAATGAAGATTGATTTTCTGTCCGTTTTGATAGGTAAATGTTTTGGTAATCACCTTTTGCGCGAGACACAGATTCCCTGTGAATGCTGTCCACAAAAGGATCAGCATGATCAGTTTCTTCATGATTTTTAAGAGTTTAGATGTTTATATTCGTAAGCAGGGGAGCGATTTACTTCTTTTTTCGGATATAGATATTGCCACTGATACTCTTAAGATTCATATCGACACCGCCACCGTTTATGTCACTTCGGATCGTATTGCCGAAACCAAGTTGCTGCATACCGTTTTTCTTTTCTGATTTCGTTTTCATATTAAAATCCGTGTAAATCTCACCGGTGATAGAGCGTAACTGGAAATTGACTTTGGAGGCTGGCGGAAGCGTAATATCCACATTACCACTCACATCGGAAATGGAGGTCGGTTTACTTTGATTGAGATTGTTGAAAACGACTGTAATATTTCCACTTGTACTATTGGCAATGACAGGACCGCTTATATTCTTCAATTCTACATTCGAATCTTTGGAGTGCACATCGAGTTCTCCATCCATATTTGAAATATGGATACCATCCCCGCCCCATCTTGCCTGATTAACTGTAAGAGCCACTTTCGAGGGTAGTTTTACCGTATAATGGATATCATCGTGAGAAGCTTTGATGATATGAACGGTTCCATTATCTTCCTTCACCGATAAACCGATTCCCGTATTATCGACAGCTGAATTGTACAGCGCATGTAACCCTTTGGCCTGAGCAGGTGGCGGCTTGTATCCTTCCGCAGTGATCAGAATTTGGTTTCCATTATATCCCTGAATGTGAAATGAACTTCGCGAAAGAGTGATTTCAACTTTATTTCCGGCAGAGTTCGAAAGTTTCTTTTTGAATTGTTGCGCATTAGCCGCTAATGAAAACATCAGCAACAGCGCGAGTAATGAACTTAACTTTTTCATAATATCCTTCTGATTTGTGTATATATGGACGATTGCATCAGGACAGCATCCCGATACCTTGCTCCAATTCGTTTCTGACAATCTTATCTAAATGGTTTCTTAGCAAAAGGACTTGCATGACATTAACTGCTTTCTTTTCCTTCATTTTTACCAAAAGATGGATGAGTGTAATTTGCATATTGGGATCGCTCTCCCGTCTCAAGGCATTAATGAGTGCCATTCGTGCGGGTTTTCTGTTTTTAAAATGATAAAGTGCCTCGGCAGCCGCCATTTTAACATTTACATTATCGTCGTTATTTAACGTGTAAATCAAAGCATGCAAAACCTGCTCGTTGGTATCCGGCTGGCGTGTGACCTCACCGATTAGCTTGATTTGTTCGCTAGCCGATGCCTTTTGAAAATGCGTCAAAACTTTTGCAATAGTTTGAGTGCTTTGAGACGCTATTTCGTTATGCGATGAAGCCGGTTTTTGGGCATACCAAACGCCTCCGGCAAAACCGAGGATTAAAAAAGCGACCGAAGCGGCTACCTGCAATAGGCGATTTCCAAATGGGAAACGGAATATCGTTGCTTTTTCAGAAGCGCCGGATTCTTCCATTTTCTCAAAAAGCTGGTTATCGGAGATCTCCAATTGCTCTTTTTGAGTTTTTGAAAAGAAGTCGAATTGAGCCGCATGTGCTTTCAATTCATCGGGTATATCATCACCTGAAAAGAACTCACGAAGCGTTTGTTCCTCTTCCAGGGTGGTTTCCCCATCGTAATACTTCTTTAAAAGCTGTTTAATTTTTTCTGTTTTCATAGTCCTGAACCTTTATAAAAGCTTCTCTGACATTTTTACGTGCACGAGAGAGGATCACTCGTAAGGTTGCTTTTTTTATACCGATCATTTCACTGATTTCCTCAAAAGAATACTGCTCAACATCCCGCAAATGAATCACGATTCGTTGTTTTTCCGGCAGTTGTTCCATCGCTTTATTCATGATGTTTATACTGTCTGACAACTCTGTTGTTTGTGCGGGACCCGGAAAACCAGATTTCAGGCTCATCGTTTGGATATCGGCATCGCTGCGATTTTTGTATCCGTAGGTTTTCATTTTATCCAGACACATATTTTTGGTAACTGTCATTACAAAAGCCTCCGGATTACGAAGTCCATCCAGACGGTTCCGCTGTTTCCAGAGTTTAGCCATGACATCCTGCAAAGCGTCTTCGGCTTCTTCCTTGTTGCGCAATAAGGAAAACGCCAGCCGGTACAGCTTGTCCTTTATCGGAATTATGTGATATTTAAAATCTTGAATGTCCACTCTACAAAGTAGACGAATGGGAAGGAAAAACGTTACAGAAGCTTTTGACAGTCAGCAGTGATCGATAAACAATTAATAATAAAATCTATGTCAATCCCTAAATTCATTGGATCTTTTTCCAATATCTCGTCCATTCTCGTTTCAGCTAGTTCTCGTTCGTTCCTAACGTCCTCGTTAGTCCTCGTTCCCAACGTCCCCGTTGGGAATGTTATACCTGAAACTCTGTTTCAGCTAAAAGTTGGGAGCCAAAATTTATATCCGGAAGAATTTCTGATTCATTGTGTTTCTATGGTGTGGAAGCAGAGCTTCCCGCAGGGCATTCCCAAAGAGACTTTGGGAACGAGGTTTTGGGTGTTTTTTTCAACACTCAACTCTAATAATCATTCCATGCGGATTTTTTCGAGCATTTTGTTTAGGACTTTAATCTCATACGGTTTGAGTTCCGATAACAATCGTTCGCTAAAAGTGATACTGCTCGCAATTTGGTTCAATAGTTCCACGCCTTTATCGCTGATTGTGATCTCCACTTGCCTGCGATCTTCCTGAGATTGAATTCTCGTAACCAAATCTTTTTTCTCTAAGCGATCGATCAAGCGTGTCGTATCAGCACTTCTTCTGAGCATCCGGTCTTTGATAAAACTGTTGGTACATTTATTGGGATATTCCCGCCATAAGATTCTCAAAATACCATATTGTTGCAATGTCAGGTCGTATTCCTTTAAATAATAATCCAGTTTGGTTTGAATGAAATCGGAGGTGAGAATAAGATTTATCAAACCCTTTTGGTAAATCCCAATATTATAGGATTTCATTAATTCTTCTTCGGAAGACATTTATCTACAATCAAAATGAATAATTTTTTTTAATTCTAATTCTATGAAGGCCTTGCAAAACACGGAATTTTGTAAAATCCCGATGACTTTCGGGATTGATCGACATCGAAACCGTAGCATAACCATATTCGAGGATTTCAAAGTCGGGAAAATGCAAATATTGGATAAAAGAACGGTTTTGTTTAGCCTTCTATAACACGCATCAATAATTTGTTGATAACATACAAAATATTTCCAAAATAAATTGGCAGGAAATGGAACCCATTTTTGGGAACGACATAAAATAATAAATAATAATTACATGCAAATATAGAGTTATAAACGGTATTAAATTTTCACCAAATTGGATAAAAATTTATTTGTTTATAACAAATAATGTTTGTAACATACTTTCGCATTCAATGATAAGAATGGATTCAATGCATATTTTTACGTGTTATTTTGAACTGTTAGAAGTTTATTTGAATCAATATTCATCATGAATGTGAATATTATTCGGTAACTTGTTTGGCAAGAGAGTCTTTAAATAAACTATTCGGATCCCAAAGAGTTATCGAGATCATTATTAAGATTAAAATTATTGCTTCCGTACTATTAGGTTATTATTAGGATAAAGGCAAGGCTTCTCTCAGGATGAGGGAAGCCTTTTTTTTTATCCTTTCTGCTAATGTTTGGCTCTTAACCCGAATTATTCACCAAGATATTGTTTTTCAATATGAGATGTATTGATTCTTGTAGCTTACGTGAATAGTTCGAGTTAATGTGAATTCGAGTTAAGAAACTTTGCTGAATGATTCCAAATGAAGAAAATTCTCATTTTTCTCAATCGTTGTGTTATTTAAATCGTTAAATACCGATTACATTTATTATATTATTTCCAATTATATTTTATTAAAGCAGAGACCAATCTCAATAAGCTCTGAATGGAAACAGAAAAGCAAAGCTTTGAAAAAGCTATTTTAGAAGGCTTTGCAGAACCAGAGATTGGGCAAAAGAACGGTTTTGCATAGTCTTCTTTTACATGATATTGAATCAGATGATGATGTCGTCAGGCTCGTGCATACATTTTATCATTATGTTCAAAAAGATGAACGTCTGAATTATATTTTTAATGAGTTTGCCGGAATCGATTGGGATACCCATTTACCCAAGATGGTCGATTTCTGGTCGAATATTTTATTTCGAACCGGCCGGTATCACGGGCGACCGTTTCGTCAGCATGTGCCACTCCCATTAAAGTTGAAAGATTTTGAGCGCTGGCTGGGACTTTTTTTCAACACCGTGGATCTGTTATTTGAGGGACCCCATGCGGAACAGGTTAAACAGATGGCTTACAACATCGCATCTTCGTTTGCATCACGACTTGAATTATTAAAAGAAGAATAAAAGTTACCCTCGATCCAGGTTAATTTCAGCATAGTGGAATTGTGGAGTACTTGTGGAAAACTTGTGATTAACTAATTAATCCATTGACTTTTAAGGAAAAATATAACCATTCAAATTGGAAAACGTAATTTATTATATAATCCATTTCCGTTTTCAGTATGCAGAGTTGCTCCTAATTGTTTGGTAAATATTTGAATCAGGTGCATACCCATAGAATCAGAGTTTTTTGACTTTTCAAGATTTTCGATACCCTTGCCATTATCACTTACAATTAAAACAACTTCGCCATTTTCCGTATAGAGGGCCACGTTGATAACACCTTTTTGTGCAGGTTCAAAGGCATATTTATAGCTGTTTGTTAACAATTCATTGATTATGAGTGCACACGGTATAACCTTGGAAACAGATAGCTCAACATCTGTAATGTCCGTATGGAGTTCAATATTCTGATCATCTGTTTGATAGGAATCATGTATAATGTTGAGTAGTTCTTTCAGATAACTATGAAATTTAATATTTCGATAATCTACAGTCTGATATAACTTATCATGCAACATCGAAATCGCTTTAATCCTCATCTGACTTTCTCTAAGAATATTGGAAACGGTTGGTTCTTTAGTCTGTAAACCATTTAATTCCAATAAATAATATACGGAAGCCAAGTTATTTTTAATCCGATGATGCGATTCATCCAATAAGTTTTGTTTATCACGTACAGATGCTCTGAGTTCGTTTTCGATATCCTCGAGTTCTGTGATATCCTGTCCAATTTCCATTACATAGGACTTTTGGTCATATGTAATCAGTTTACCGGTGAAGTAATACGGTATTTGTTTCTTTTGTTTCGTTATCAAATTTATTTTAAGTGTCGCTTTGCCTGTGGAATAGGTCGAATGAATATATTCCCGGATCTTAATCGACTCATTGGTACTAAATAAGTCAGTAACTTTTAATTCAGAGAGCTCCTCTTCTGAATATTGTGTGATTTGCTCCAGATTTTTGTTCCAAAAGTACAAATTGCCGTGTTGATCCGATAAATAAATGATGCCAGGTACATTATCTATCAAAATATGCAGGCTATCCTTAGTTAAGGATTCAAATGATTCCATGATACATTCTGTTTAAGAATTGAAATTCAATATTATCTAATACCCAATAAAAATTTATGATTGATGATTACCCAAATTGTCTAATAAAGCAGTAAAAACCCAAACCCAAATTTGGTCTCATAAAAAATTGTTATTTATGTTGAATAATAATTTTTTATGGCTAAGTCGTAAATCAATATAAAAATAATCCAACGTATTTTAACCCGAATTATTCACGTAACCCATAAGAAGTAATACATATCATATTGTAAATAAAGTAACTTATAAAAAAACGAACCTCGATTTCGAGGACACTAAAAAAAGCTGCGAAATTTGGCCGTGATCACGACTAAACTTCTTGGTGAATAATCCGGTTTAAAGAATGCGATGCAATTTTTGAAATTACCATATTAAAATTTTTATTACCCATTAAGAAAATTCCAAACAGTAATCGTTCAATTAAAATTCCATAAATAATCGTTTTAACAGACATAGATTGCATAATTTGAAATGGATCAATACTAAAGATTAAAGGTTCACTCCTCTCATGGAATTTTATTTTAAGCCTAATTATACGCTACCTTATTACAGAAAAACATTCGAAGATGCATCCGAATTTGCAGTCACTTTTTTAGCACCACTTCCTGAAGAAACGGTAAATCGTAAACCCGATTCCAAAACCTGGAGCATTGCACAATGCTTCGATCATCTCATCGAAACAGGATATGCTTATCTGGAAGAAGCTCTGCCTGTCATTGATAAATATGAAGATCAAATTCCAATGGGACGAGGACCCTACCATCATCGCTTTTTTGTTGAGTGGTTTATAAAGCTCATGCGGCCTCCAAGTAAATTTCGGTTTAATGCTCCCGATCTTTTTCTTCCTAAAAGTGATCTCAATAAAAAAAGAGTTTTGGATGGATTTGTCACATTACAGAAAGACATTTTATTTCAGATTGATCGTATTTCCGAATTAAATATGAATAAGCTGAAAGTGCCTCATCCCCTGGTACCTTTTTTTAAATTGAACATGAGTGAGGTACTGGCCATAATTGACGCCCATCAGCAACGGCACTTCTGGCAGGCAAGACATATCTTACAACAGGTTGACCGAAAAGAATCGACGGT
>DATFMK010000651.1:0-2821 GCA_035267005.1 Balneolales bacterium | reverse complement strand
GCCAAGTAAAAGGCGCTCATTGATCTCATCACTGACATAAATTCCGCCTCCGAGAACACGTCGAACAGCTCGTAAAATCACATCACTGGCTACCCGCTTCATGACATAACCACGTGCCCCAGCACGTATAGCACGTTCGGCATAAAGTACCTCGTCATGTCGTGATATGATCAGAACAATTAAATCGGGATGAAGCGCCAGCATATGTTTTGTCAATTCCAGGCCACTCATTCCCGGTAATGACACATCAACAATGGCCATATCCGGTTTCACTTCATCGAGAAGATGCAACGCTTCTTCTGCTTTTGCTGCTTGTCCGGCTATTATTAAATCTGGTTCTGATTCTAAAATCAGTGACAGACCTTTTCTCATTAATGGATGATCGTCAATAATTATAATTTTCTTCTTCACTACTGACTCCTTGATAAATAGTTATGATTTCTAAACTTTTTAACCAGCATTTGGGATTGTGCATATGACACAGGTTAATCCCTGATTTCGCTCTATCCTGAGCAATCCTCCAATCATCCGTGCCCGGTAATGCATAATACTTACGCCAAGACCGGTATTATCGTTTGGATTATTCGTGAATCCTTTCCCATTGTCGATAACAGACAGCAAAAGGTTATCATCGGTATTTTGCAACGTAACTTTAATTTCGGATGCATTTCCATGTTTGACAGCATTGTTAATCGCTTCTTGTGCAATCCGGTAGAGATGCAGCGCTCTATTTTTATTATCTACCGTGGGACTATTTTTTTCTTCGAATATACAATTAACTTCACTATGTTTATGAGTTTTCTCCACAAGTGATCGCAATGATGAAACCAAACCGTTCGATTCCAGATGAAGTGGTAATAACCCTCTTGATAAATCGCGTGCATATTGGTCGGCCTCTTTGATAAGCCCTGTTAGTTCTTCAACAATTCCTGATTCGGCAATATTTTTACTTCGCAATTTCTGGCTCAGATTTTCACTGATTAACCCCATAGCAGTGAGCATTTGTCCCAAACCATCATGCAGATCCTGTCCGATTCGCAAACGTTCCTGTTCGCTGATTTGCAGAATCTTTTGCTCCAGTTCTCTGCGTTCAGATATATCACGGATAAAAAAAGTATAGAATGACATATTTTCGGATACAACTTTGGTGATATCCAGTTCTATCGGAAAACTTACACCATTACTTCGAATCCCGATTACTTCTTTTTTATCTGGCTGATCCGATGAAGCTTCATCTCTATTTTCGAAAACACGATCAATGATTTTCTGATGGGCCGATGGAAACAATTGCTTAACATTTTTACCAATGATTTTTCCCGAATCGTAACCAAATATGGATTCGGCTGCATCATTGAATGAGAGAATCCGTCCTTCTTCGTTAATCGCAATAATACCTTCCAGAGAAGTTTCCAATATCGAACGAACCATCTCTTCGCTTCTTTTCAAGTTGTATTCATTCTGCTTCCGATCAATCAAAACCGCAATCAGATTAACTACCGACTGTAGAAAACCGGCATCTTCTCTTGTAAAGAATTGTTTCTTGTTTGCAAATACTCTCATCATTCCGAATGGTTCGTTATCACCAGGAATTGTTATACTTATACCACTTAAAATATCATATTTTTTTAGATATAGCGGTATTTTGTTAGTTCTATCTTCATTAAAATCATCTATTAAAATAATATCTAATGTTGAAAGAGTCTCAGCCGCAAGAGAATCATCCGATAACTTGAATTTTGATTTATTGGCATCAAACACTTTTTGTCCAAAAGCAGATTTTATTGCCAATCGATTTTCTTTGGAATTAAATTCCAGTATTTCACAATAATCTACAAATAAGACCTCGGTGATAACCTGTGTAACATAATCTAAAAGCTTCTCTATATCATAATTCCCTAAAGATCGTTTGATTATTTCGTCTATTACGGTTACCTGTTGTGTTTTATAACGCAATTCAGACAATTGATTCCTGCTAATTCTCCATTCAATGATCTCCTTTTTGATCATATCTACTTTTCGAGATAAAGATATTTTCTCATCACTTATATTTAGCACATTATTAATATTATCATTTGTCAATTTCTGATTATCTTGATCTGTCAGTAATACACAATATGGTTTGAAATTTTTATTATAATTTTCATCATTTTTAGCATTCAATATTTGTACATCCTCTGCACTTATTAATAATAGATCATACTTCCCTGTTTCTAATTCGGACCACAGTTCATCCTCATTCCTAATGACTCGCAAGTCTAACGGTTTGTTTTTAAGGATATTCGTGAGAAATTCATACTTCCCCCGGGGCCTGTAATAAATCGTTTTAATTGGATTGTGTTTATCCACATTAAGATTTTTTTCTTTAAAGAATGCGTCCAAATGAGGATTATAATGAAAATCGCCATGGTACGTTGTCATAAATCTCACATTACCGTCTTCATTAATTAATAAATGATTGAACAAAAACTGAAGTCATTCATATCTATAACATTTAGGGAATGTCTACGATAATTAATCGGCTTCTTACTATTTCCTTATGTGGTGTTATAAACCGTATGAAGATTTGTGGTAATAAAGTTTTGCAAAACCAAGGGCTTTTGTTCAAGATCAAAGGTTGAGCGACTTCGGAACCGTAGCATATTAGCCATATGTGAGGATTTCGAAGTCGCGGAAATGCAGATATTGAGCAAAAGAACGGTTTTACATAGTCTTCTGGTAAGACGGTTTATGAACACATAATCACTCCTTGCCAACTTATATGCTATAAATATTTTTGATATTGTTCAATTTCGACATTTTTAGAAGCGGTCTCAACTTATTA
>DATFMK010000650.1:0-3215 GCA_035267005.1 Balneolales bacterium | reverse complement strand
AATTATTTGAGTGTGTGAATGTATCCGCGAATCCGAGGCCTTTTTTCTTGTAGTTAGGATAATCAATTTTACCCTGATAATGCTCTTTCTCGTGCAATGCCTGATCGTAATGTTGTTTGGCATAAGTCAAAGCATCCTGACTAAAAAAGTTATAAGCCGGCATAATGGTGAAGTCTCCACGATATGATGTTGTAGAGTCAGATAAAGCTTTATGTGGAGGGAAAATGACAGTTTCTGTAAGTGGAGCCGGCGTTGAGCAGCCATAAAATCCTATTAGAAAAAAGAATAATCCCCCAATGTACAATAATAATTTACGCATACCTCCAATACATAAAGATTATGATTTCCATTATGATGATAGGTAAAAAATGCGCTAAAAAAAGAAAAGATTAAAGCATATATAAAATTCGGAATATATATGCGCGATTGTCCTTTCAATAATTATTCCAACAATTATGTAAATAAAACGTTATTTTAATTGGTGATATTTTTAATATCCATCTATAAATAATGCGTAAGGAAGGATGTTTTAGCAGAAATCAGGATTAAAAGTGGTTGATATTCTGCTGATTGGTTTATTGTTAAGGTTTTATTTCATGGGACTGAGTTTAGAAGAAAAAGTCAATAATCTGCCTACGAATCCCGGAGTTTATATTTACAGGGATTCGAAAGGAAGCGTGCTTTATGTGGGGAAAGCCAAACGGCTGCGAAACCGGGTACGATCGTATTTTCAGGATTCAAGAAATCATGACGGGCGTATCAAAGTGATGGTTTCCAAAATTGCTGATCTTGAAACCATTATTACTGATTCGGAAGCAGAAGCTCTGATATTAGAAAGCAACCTGATCAAAAAATATCATCCCAGATATAATATCATGTACCGGGATGATAAAAGTTATCCTTATATTTGCGTCACAAAAGGCAAGCGGCCCCGTGTATTCCCTACAAGAACGATAATTCGGGACGGAAGCCGTTATTATGGTCCGTATGGACATGTGGGGCAGATGCGTAATATGCTCGAAACGATTCGTCAGACTTTCAATTTATGTACTTGTGCCTGTTCTCCCAAACTAATCAATCGCACTAAGGGTATGCCAAAGTGGCATAGTTGCTTTAATGAATACATTGGAGAATGTTCGGGAGATTGGGATGAAGAGTATTACCAGAATGTCATGGAACGGGTTATCCGGTTGTTAAATGGGAAAACGGATGGACTTATCCGTGAGCTGAAAGAAGAAATGGAAATTGCTGCTCAGTCCTTAGCTTTCGAAAAAGCCGCTAAATTGCGTGATGGAATCGAAGCGCTCGAACGATACAGCAATAAAATGAAGATTATCACTGATCATCAGATTGATCGTGATATTTTTGCTTTAGAAGTACACAGGGAAGAAGCCATTGGTTGTGGCGTTTTATTCAAAATCAGGGATGGTAAGTTGATAGGTAAATATCACCGTTTCTTGAAAAATATTGAGGAATTAACAGAATCTGAGATCTTGCAAACCTTTGTCGAAGATTATTATACAAGCGATTTAGGTGGGATCATTCCGGATGAAGTTTATTTAAGTGATGATTTAATAGATGATGAACCGTTATTAGAATATTTGTGGCAGGAACATGGGAAAAAAGTTCCGATTCATGTTCCCAAGATTGGTGAAAAAGCACAAATGATGCGAATGGCCAAATCGAATGCGCGTCTGTTGATTAAAGAATATTTACTTCAGAAATCTAAAGCGGAAAAAAACAGGATACCACATTCCGTCCAGAGTTTGAAACGTGATCTTAGGCTGGACCGACTGCCACGCCGGATTGAATGTTTTGATAATTCGAATATTCAGGGTAGCGACCCAGTGGCCTCTATGGTATGTTTTGTGGATGGAAAACCGAGAAAAAACGATTATAAAAGATTTCATATTAAAACCGTTGTTGGACCTGACGATTTTGCATCTATGCATGAAATAATTACACGTCGTTATTCAAGGGTGATGAAAGAAAAACAGCATATACCTGACTTAATTGTTGTCGACGGTGGAAAAGGTCAGTTGTCTAGTGCTGTTAATGCATTGAAAGAGATCGGCTTTTACGGACAAGTTCCTATAATCGGACTGGCAAAGCGATTGGAGGAAGTATTTATTCCGGGACAATCGGAAGCGATAATGATTCCCAAAACATCATCGAGCCTGAAATTATTGCAGAGGGTAAGGGATGAAGCGCACCGTTTTGCTATAACTTTTCATAGGGAAAAACGTCGTAAAAGAACGATTTCCAGTGAATTGCATAATATCCCTGGGATTGGACCGAAAACGGCACAAAAGTTGTTATCTACTATTGGGTCGGTAAAGAAAATTAAAAAAGCCGATTTAGAAGAATTGAGGAAAGTGGTTGGTAAATCAACCGGAAATAAAGTTTTTGAATATTTTCATTCAAATAATGCTGAAAAGGTTTAAAGAAAACGAATATTGCATAAGTATAACATCAACATGCGATAATGAATGTTATACGAATTCATTATGTTTAATTTGTAAACGGTACAAAAGGACTTAGTCGAAAATTGAAATTTCAAACAACAAGTGGTAAGTGATTAATTATTGTAAGTATATAAATAAATAGTTATATTTACATGAATGGATGAGCGAATATAAAATTAAAATTTACTCTGTGGTAAACAATAATTAAAATTATATCCACGTTAGTTTTAACAGTATGAGACACACAAAAAGAAATACTATCAATTATTCTGAACTTGATGATCGGGAATTAGTTCGTATTTACCGTAAAAACGGTGATGAACGAGCTTTTAGCGTATTGCTTGATCGCCATAAAGCTAAAATTTACTCCTACATTTACAGTATGGTAGGACGTGCGGATGTGGCGAATGATATATTCCAGGAAACTTTTACAAAAGTCATTACCAAGCTCGATGAAACATATAACGAGCAAGGTAAATGGATTGCTTGGGTAATGCGTATTGCTCATAACGCGACAATCGATTATATAAGAAAACAAAAACGATTTGTCGACGTTAATTCCAATACAACTGATGACGATTATGATTTTTATGAGCGTCTACCAGATGATAAGCTAATTGACGCTGAAACCCGTCTTGAAAAAGACGAAGCAAAGAACAGCTTAATGAAGCATATCGCTAACTTGCCGGATGAACAACGACAGGTTGTTATGTTACGCCATTATTATGAAATGTCGTTCAAAGAAATTGC
>DATFMK010000649.1:0-4041 GCA_035267005.1 Balneolales bacterium | reverse complement strand
TTCTAAATGGTATTTGTGTGGGCACATGGGGAAACATGCGCTCCTGCCGAGACAAAGATTCAAGACTGAAAGGAGACATAAAAAGTTTATACGTTATAATACCTCCACTTAAAGTCTTAGAAAAGACTGTTATTATTTCATATTGGTAATATAAAATTGCATTTTGTTAATTTCCTGATTTTTGGCGTAATCGAAAAGCGATTACTTATCACCATCAACTACTGACAACCTCGTGACTCCTCTTTCCTGTCATTACCCTTAAAATATTCCTTACTTTTATATTTGGCCGAGTTTAATAAGTCTTGGCACTTTACGACAAAATATTTGCATTTTACGACTTTTCTGATATGTAATAATTAATACAAACATGTTTTTCAGGTCAGTTACTCTATTAAGGCGTCATGGAGGAGTATTATGTTATGCAACTAACAAAATTGGCAAGTATTCAGCTTGTAGTCTGGAAGATGCTGGAAAAATACAACGAGGACCCAGTGAATGTGTTTAAAAAAGTCAAACTGGATCCCGTTCTCATGCAACAACCAGGTGCAAGATATCCCTTGGAGAAAGTAGCTGAACTGTGGGAAGAAATGAGCAGAAGGATCAAAGATCCATGTTTCGGGCTTTCCGCAGCTACTTGTTGGCATCCCTCCCATTTCGGCATACTTGGACATGCTCTACTTATGAGTCAAAGCCTCAGGGTTACCCTTGAGTGTCTCATCCGCTATCACCAGGTCATTTCCGATGCAAATTATGGAAGACTCCATGAAGACAAAAAAAGGGAGACACTCGACTTCATTATCATGTACACTGATGAAGATCCATATCCCCGTGCACGTGAGGATGCTGCTCTTGCTTGGATAATGAGTGTATTACGAATGAACTTCCAGCAGGATCTTTCACCTGTATCAGTGAGCTTCACTCACAGTCGCCCGGACTGTGCAGGTAAGTATTATGAATTTTTCCATGCACCGGTTACTTTTGGTGCCCCGGTAGCCAGTATTTCTCTACCACTGGATGTTGTTGACAGCATTCTTCCGGCCAAAAATGATGAATTGTCAGAACTCAGTGACCATTTGATGGTCAAATATATCGCATCCCTTAACAATATTGACTTGATCACTCGGGTAAAAAAAATTATTGCAGAGAACCTCCCCTTCGGGAATTTCTCCCTGGACAATGTGGCTTCAGTACTCTGCGTCGGTACACGAAAACTGCAACGGATGCTGCAACAGGAAGCAACTTCATTTATCGCTTTACTAAACGAAACGAGAATGGAGTTGGCCAAAAAATATGTCCTGGATAAAAGCATGGACATGACTGAAATTGCCTTTCTCTTAGGCTTTGCAGAGCAAAGCACCTTTTCCAGGTCGTTTAAAAGGTGGACAGGGCAATCACCCTCTCAATACAGAAAAGCTGTTCGATGATCATACTTCTTTTCAATGATCAACCATTTATTAGTAGGGGAATTTTTCTTGATATTAACTATTAGAGATGTTTTCGGGAAGCCCCATCAAGCAAATGTTTCAAATATTCATCAATTCAAAATCAATATAACTTGCCACCATCTGCAGTTTTGTCATACAAAATCTGATTCAACATATCCAACGTACATCTTGATATTTTAATAACCATTCACGACTGTAAATTTATAGCATTTATCACAACTACATAAATAAAAAGGCAGGGCCATTTCTGACCCTGCCCGAATAAACATTTAAACTATAAAGTATTAGCTCCCTTTGACACTCTGTTTAACGGGCGTTGTATCTGCCGCCTTCTTCTTAGGCGGGGTCTTTACTTCCTTAAGAGCTTCCTTGGTTTGGGAAATCTGCACGTCAACCGTGGCCCCTTTGGAAATAGAGATATATTCTTTATAAAATATTTCCCCTTTTCCCCTGGAATTTTCCCCTATCTCAATATTATTGCCCTCAAGTTTTCCATTAAATTCACCGTCTACAAATATTTTACCCCCTGCCTTTACTTCTCCTCCATTGAACTTGCCGGATATTTTCACATCCTTCCCTGCGGTGATGTTTCCACCACGCAGTTCACCTTCAATATCAACACTGCCTTCTTTTGTTTCTATATTTCCCTTGCAGACTCCTTTTATTAGGATGTTTGACTCTTGTTTTGAAGTTATATTACCTTCAACATCTCCGCTCAATTCCAAATCACAGGTAACATTAATATCTCCTGTCAGCTTGCTGCCTTTTAAGATTTTGTTCACACTTGAACTTCTGACAGCTGTTTCCGACGGTCTCACAGGAACATTTTTCGGCACATCTTCCGTCAATTCGTTTTTTTCATGCTCTTTATTCCCACTGCCGATTGTTTCAATTTTTTCTTCGTATGAGCTCCCTTTATTAAACATTCTGACCCTCCATCTTTATAGTAGGTGTTAATGATCTGAATCCTGACGAGTCGGCTTGAGCCTGGATGTTGAAATCCCTGGTCCAGCCAAAATCACTGGCTATAGCAGTAGAAAAAACAGCGAAAAACGCTATTAGGGAAATTAGGGAAATTTTAAATAGTTTCATTGTGTCCTCCTTAGGTTTTTTGATGGCTCAACAATATTTGCAAAACCCATGCCTCTTTGATAAGGAGAAAAATAATAATAGGAATTTACAATAAGCAATCCTCACATAGATCAAATAACTGGTTGATACGAAAAGAATAAATTGGTGCGTAAGAGTACGCCTTAAGCCGTTATATTAGACATTTTTTAAAAGTATTTTTCTTTTAAGGCAATAAATGCAGACAATGAATTATGTCTATTGGAAACAGCGTTTACTCAATGATTTTAGAGTGGCAGCGAAGTGAAGATTTCTTGCCACAATCTATAGTTTTGTCATACAAGATTTGATTCAATATGTGCACTGGCAATAGTAACTTTTAGGACGGGTGCTGCTGACTCTGGGTTGATAGACAGTTGTCGTAAGACGATTATGTCCCTTTACGTGATAATAAAATGTTTTGTTTATAATAAATTAAAAGGCCATATGGACCCCAACAGTTAGCTTATGACTGAAGATTTCAGCTTCTACCGTTCCCCCTGGATAACTAAACTCAGGATAGGCAGCACTCAGAAAGCGGTAACTAAAATCCAATGTCATTATTTCACGTATCACATATCCCACACCTGCCCCTATCTGATAAGCAAAGAGCGTATCATCAAATTCATCGTTAATTGGTACCCAATTTACATCTGCCTCAACCCTTGAAAAACCAGCCCCTGCTGTCAGATAAGGTGTAAAAGAACTGCCGGAATTAAAATCATAATAGCCGTTAAACATGAAGTTCTGTTGGCTAGTTTCTATAAAATAACCGCTTGGAATGAAAATTCCATCTACACTTTCAAATTCATTATGTCTGTATGAAACTTCACCTTCAAGCCTTACCGGCTCCATTATATTTCCAAAAGCTAAACCAAAACTATATCCTGCACCATACTCAAATTTTTGCGACCCAGAGAAGCCAAGTTCATTATATTTAATGTCTGAATTCGAAACAAAGGTTACTCCGGTATTTACATCATCATACCAGTCAGTTGCTCCAAGGCATAAAGCCGGTAAAGCTAAAAAGAAACCGATTAAACCGAACACAATTTTCTTCGTCTTTTTCATCTCATTTATCTAATGAATTTTCGTGAATTGAACCCATAATACTTAATCCTCACGAAAGTTCGGACTATAATGATTTACTGTTGTAAATCCAGAAATCACATAACCTAATTATACAAATTATCTGATATTATAAATTATGATAAGGGAAAAACAATCAGGCAAAAGGAGTATTTTAGTGATTATTTATTTTTCAGGCTTGGTGTAAATTTAGTTCTCTAGTTGTATTTAATTTCAAAAGTATAGATATCTTGCCACAATCTACAGTTTTGTCTTACAAATTTTGACTTAACAAAAGTGTCCATTTTTACTGGACCACGTCACATTCTTCAAGTTGACTCCATATGTACATTGTACATCTTGATACTTTAGGAATGGTTCATGAGTTTAAGCGGAACAATGTATTTTTAGGGATTAGGTG
>DATFMK010000648.1:0-2722 GCA_035267005.1 Balneolales bacterium | reverse complement strand
AGGTTAGTCTGGCTAAAAGTTATGATTGATCCGGCAAAACTCATATCGCGTCATTCCTGGGTGCGGCATCTGGCGGCTTTACTATTATTAGTTGGGATAATGATTGTATTGCAAATCAATTATCCTATACAAAGCTATGATTCGGGTTATGCGAGCACGACGATGATGCTTGGGTTTATACTGTTAATCGCATATTTAGCCGGTTTATTGGTTTCCAATTATGGCCTTCCCAAAATAACCGGTTATTTGTTGATTGGGATCATATTTGGTCCATCCATCCTGGGCTATGCCACCGAGAATATGGTAAGTCATTTAAAACTGGTTAATGGAATGGCGGTAGCATTAATCGCTTTAACGGCAGGTGGAGAGATCAAATTGATGCGAATAAAGCAAATCAAAAAGCCGCTATTTTATATTTCGGCAATTTCAATGATTTTGATTTTTGCCGGAATCTTCGGTTCAACAATACTCTTACGGAATAATTTATCTTTCCTTGGGATTGGAGATTCCTTTTCAAAAGCTCTTGCTGTCGCTTTGTTAGTCGGTACAATTTTTATGGCATCATCTCCAACCGTAGCAATTGCAGTTATTAATGATACCGGAGCCAAAGGCAGAGTGAGTGATTTGGTTCTTGGAACCACGGTTATAAAAGATATGATCGTAGTGATCATTTTTGCAGTCACGCTATCTTTTGCTGTTGTCTTACAAGATCCCGGGATGCAGTTCGATTTTTATGCATTATTCGAAACCATTGGAATGGTACTCTTATCTTTAGGTTTGGGATTGTTCCTGGGTTGGTTGCTTGGGTTGTATGTCAAAAATATCGGTTCCGAAATGGTGCTGGTTGTTCTGGGATTTTGTTTGCTGGTTGCTGAACTGGGATTAAGTTATCATCTCGAGCCGTTGTCAATTTGTCTGGCTGCAGGATTTTTTATAGAGAATTTTTCTGATCATACGGGGGATGAACTCATCACAGCCATAAAAAAATTATCCCTGCCTGTTTATGTAATATTTTTCTCTGTCGTTGGATTGGGGCTCAAACTCAATATGCTGACGGCCATGTGGTCGGTGGCTTTGTTATTTGTAGTTATCCGTCTGATTCTTACTTATGCAGGGACATTAGCCGGTGCCTGGTTAGGTAAAGCATCACCCAAAATGGCAAAATATGGATGGATGGGGTTTATTTCTCAGGCAGGTGTTTCATTAGGTCTGGCAGTGACAATCAGCCGGACTTTTCCGGGATGGGGGCCAAAACTTGAGATGCTCATTGTTGCTGTTGTTACACTTCATGAAATCGCAGGACCTATTTTACTCAAATTTGCGCTGGACAGATCGGGGGAGACTTATCGGAGAAGTGAAAAAAATAAAAATAGGGGGTGACATAATGGTGTCACTTTAGGGGTTTATATTGGTCATAAACATTAACGAAAAAGGTAAAAATTATGACCACTGCAGTTAAATTAAACAATCAACAATTAGCACATACGTCTGCTTTAACCAAAGTAAGCACTGATCGTGATAATGAAGATCAGGCATTAAATGAAATTTATGAAGCAATGGGATGGGGAGACCTTCCGTATCGTTTAAAATTTGAAATAGCTTTAGATGTTGTAGGCTTTTACGATGAACTTCGCGGGATGTATTCAACACGTGATCCTTTTGTACTTGCAAGGCGTAAACGGGTTATTTACTGGATCAATAATTACCGAGCCGGAAATTGCTCACTTCAGACGATTTTGAACGCATTGAAAATTAAGAATTGATATCCTTTTGTCATTCTGTATTTTATCTGAAATGATAGATAAGGTTTATGCTTTTATAAATTAGATAAGTATTCATTGAAGATATCAGTAGGGATTTTTCTATGATATCATTATTTTAATGAAACTGTAATCTAAACAATCAATGCATGAAACCAATGCTTGAAACCACCCCCGATAATAAAATTACCAGGAGTGGACTTACATACGATGATGTTCTCTTAATTCCTGCATATTCTAAAGTATTGCCTCGTAATGTCAATACGAGTGTACAGATAACGCCAAACTTAAAAATCAATGTCCCTATCTTCAGCGCGGCTATGGATACTGTTACCGAGTATCGTTTAGCTATTGCTCTGGCCCGTGAAGGCGGTTTAGGGATATTACATAAAAACATGAGTATTGAAGAGCAGGCTGAACAGGTGAGGCTTGTGAAAAGAAGTGAAAGCGGAATGATTGTTGACCCCGTAACTCTTACGGAAAAAGCTGTTGTTCGCGACGCTCGTGCCCTTATGAAAAAACACAAAATTGGCGGAATTCCAATCGTTAATAAAGAAAGCAAACTTCTGGGAATCGTTACTAATCGTGATTTACGTTTCGAACCTAACATGGATAAAAAGTTAGGTACAATCATGACTCGCGATAATCTTGTAACGGCCGAGATTGGAACCACACTTGAAGAGGCGGAGCAAATACTTCAGGAATATAAAGTTGAGAAATTGCCCATCGTTGATGAGTCGTACAAACTGGTAGGTTTAATAACATTCAAAGATATTGAGAAGAAGAAAAACTTTCCGAATGCATGTAAAGATCATATCGGTCGTTTAGCAGCTGGTGCCGCAGTGGGCATAGCCGACGACACGATGGATCGTGTAAAAGCTCTCGTAGATGCCGGCGTCGATATTATTACTGTTGATACCGCTCATGGTCATTCGGAAGGTGTTTTACAAACCATTCGAACC
>DATFMK010000647.1:0-2831 GCA_035267005.1 Balneolales bacterium | reverse complement strand
CCATTATTCCAATTGTGAGCAAAGCGAACTAAGAGTTTAGTTATGAATGGAATATAAAATTGGATTTGTCAAGAAAAATGGAAAACAGCTATTGGATCTTTAAAAATAAACCCAGACAACAGCATGTGCACAAATCAGAAGACCTTAAATTAGCAATATACCTGTCAATCTGGCCTTTTTTATTGGCGGAGGAGCGGAGCTGTTCGATTTGATCATCGCTCGAATATGCGAAAAGGTAATCGATTTGCTAAGATCGCCTATGCCTCCCGCTACAATGAGTAACGCACCTTCTAAAAAGAGAACATCGACAATCTTTTGCGATTTTTCGGTATCCAGCCAACTAGATGCGGCAACCGTTACGATCACAAATCCTTCCGCTAGTAGAACCGATTGAATTAACGTTCGAAACCGTTTCATGTCTGTCAATGTTGCCGGTTTATCAAGTTTCCTATAGATTTCGTCGGTTTTCAAATATAGCCCATGTCTTGAACAAAAGCGTGTATCTCATGATAGCCAAACCGCTGCGGCGCCCTCGTTTCCCCTATGTTTTGGCCTTTTACTTGGTTGGCGATTAGATATTCTTTGCCCATTACCTCTTGACACCAGTTTATCAGTCTTTCGATCTTTGGCAATTCTACATCTAGCAGCTCGGCCAGCCCCTTGTGAACCACCAGGATAAACGAGAAACTGAAAAAATTTATCTTGACAGAATTTATAGACAACTGTACTGAATATTGGCAGATCATGCTGACTTGTAGCCAAATTTACACCTGAAACTTTTTGGAAGTCGGAATAAAAATGAGATCAAAATTTAAGTCCATATGAGTCTATTTCAGCGTAACTTTTCACCACCCCAGTCTCAACCCTACCTTCTACGAAAGATTACATTTCAAATGTGGGCTAAAGCAGCCTTTTTATTTGCTATAGTTCCGGAAGAATCCAAATAGCCGGATTTTGTTTTGGTGGGTCAAAATTTTAACAATTTTTTAGCACCAAAGGCGGATTTTGCTTTTTTTTATTTCGAGAATATGCATTAGTTTTTTTAAGTATCTAAAATTATGTGAATTTCGCTGACATCGGGCATGGCATGATTCATGCTAATTGAATGTATCGGAATTTCTACAATTTATTGGCCTCCGGCTCGTAGAGCCCACACCTCATAGAGCCTACGCCTCGGAGAGAATCACGATGCTTTTTGCGGCCATTGCCTTAGTAAACCGCATGGCTCCAGAATTCCAACATTCCAATCGCACGACCTTGTCGTTTGACCCTGAGGCTCTCGAAGGGAGGCTCTCGACAGGTTGGGGCGAAGCCCCATAGGCGTTAACTTATTTCACTGGCTAGGGACTGGAAGGGTTAATAAAAAAACGAACATCGCGTCTTTTTTACCGTTACCTATTATTTTTATCAAAATTGACAATTTCGCAAAACGTCGTTTTAAAGACTGGATACCCGCCTTCACGGGTATAACGTCTATGATATCTATCTGATAGTAATTGTTTTATTGTCATTCCCGCGCAGAGCCTGCCCCAGCGAAGGGAGGGGCGGGAATCCAGAAAATGGGAAAATTCGACTTTTTACGAAACCTCAAAATTCTGAAAAAAAAGAAAGCCGAGAAATCCCTAAACCGGAATTAACAGTTATTTATATACTCTTGACGAGATGTGCTGTTCAGAAACGATTGAAACTGATCATAACGGATCTATTGCATTGGATACAAGCGAATGGGGAGGGGCCGAATTTAGGATTGAACTGCCTATTGAAAGAAGGATGTATCCCAGATGATGACTTATTCCATTTACGTTGTCGATGATGAAAAGACTGCAAAAGAGGGGCACATCTTAATGGACTGCCGTCCAAATCAGAATCTCCTTTGATTGGTTATTAAAACATTTAAGATATAGCAAAATTCAAAAGAGATTCAGGAAATATATGACAAACCTTGTGTAGGTATGGCAAAGAATATCTATTTCTATCAGCGAGGTATACCAATTCGTCTATATTGAAAAAAGTATTTGATAAAATTATGAAATTGTTCACATCATTTTATTGGAGATTAGTCCGATAAATATCTTTTCATCAGACAAAACTACTAGCCGTATCACTATGCGAAAATTTTAACTTAAGTATCTATAGAAAGGATTTCTTATGGAATTATCAGAAGAAAAGAGACCTATAAAAAACGATATACCAGACGAAATCATGATAAAAGTGTCATCTTTTCCCAGTATGCCGGGAGCAGGGATTAAGTTAAGGGCACTTCTCGCAGAAGAGGACGTGTCGATGGATGAAATAGAAGGGATTTTGCGTCACGATCCGGGACTTTCCACCAACGTTCTTAGGTTGGCAAATTCTACTTTTTTTGGCGTACCCAGAAAAGTTGAAACTTTGAAACATGCAGTGTTGTTATTGGGGATCAAGCGGTTTGCCCAAATTTCAGTCAGTGCCAGTATGAGCAAAGCTATGGATAAAGCTGTCGAAGGCTATGATCTATCCTCCGGAGAACTCTGGCTTCACTCAATTGCAGTATCAACTACTGCGGAAGCATTAGCAAGGCATAAGAAATTTGCTGAAACTAATGATTTTTTTACCCCAGCACTGCTCCATGATATGGGAAAACTGGTCTTAGGAGAATTTGTTAAAAAAGAGTTTCAAAAAATTCAAAGTATTACGGCGAAAGGCGTACCTTTGGATATAGCCGAAAATATGGTCCTTGGAACTGATCATGCTGAAATCGGAGCACTAATCTTAGGCAGATGGTCCTTTCCCAGTGATCTTGTTAATGCGGTTCGCTGGCATCACAATCCAGAGCGTAATAAAAATTCAACCAC
>DATFMK010000646.1:0-2274 GCA_035267005.1 Balneolales bacterium | reverse complement strand
TTAATAAAATAGTTGTATACAGATAAGTTATTGTAATTAAATTACTTAAATAATTATAAAATTATTAGAAAGTAGATATGCGTTATAACCAATATATCTGTGGTATAGATAACAATGAGCAAATGATGCAAACTACCGATCTGGGCAATTAAGCTGGGAAATATTATTACTTCTCATGAATCCGGGATATGAATGGAGAATTTATTAATCCTAATTTTTTAAAAACGGTCAATTCCTAAATACCAGGAGTTTGAGATAAGCTGGATAATGTTTGTCCCTTTTTTTAAGACGTTTTCAGCTATTATGACCCATTCTATTGAACCTTAATGGTACCTTTTATTTCCCCTTCAGGAAGTTGGGGTGTAGACACTGGGTATCGTAAATACTTATATTTTGTGTGGAAATTCATTATATCGAATTCAGGTTAAATAAGTTTGTCCGCTATTTACCTCGTTACGAGACTCTGTCTCGTAACGAACAAGCGGACACTCTGTGTCCATTCACAGGATAGCCCCCGTCTTCCATTACTCATAAAAAATGACGGGACGCAGAGCATCCCGAGGTTCATTACGCCCCAGAGGGACGTAACGAGATACTAAAGCTTGCGGGATCATTGTTGAAAAGTAACATAGCGCTTGAGTGGATTAACATGTTTTAAAATCATTGAACAATTTAATTACATTTTCCCCGGACAACAGTGATATCGAATTCACTCTAAATAAGTTTGTCCGCTATTTGTGATTGTGTAACCGGATGACTTAATATGTATAACGTTTACTACTTATATATTCAGGAAAGGCATGGTTGATGGCTTATGTAAGGTGGTGTTATACTTACAACCGTACTCTTTCGGTTAGTAGCCATAGCAAAGTGCATCTGGATTCCCCGTCAAGCGAGGTATGACTATGCTAAGAGCTTGAAGTAAAGGTTTATAAACGTACCAAAGGTATACTGCCCCAATACCGTTAACGAATGTCATGCCTCCGAAAAAAGCACAGGAGTCCTGCCGCCCCCGACCGGGTATCCGGAAAGGTACTATTTTAGTTTACAAACAGGCCTTGCCGATTTATAAATGCAGAATATAAATAGTTCTTCTCCTTTTTGAACAGTCAGGTTATATCAGGCAAGGATAAACGATGGCTGGAAGCCTAAAAATCATTTTCTGTCTAATGTCGCATGTACACTATATAGTGAATGGCATAAAAAAAGCCCCGGAAGATATACAACCGGGGCCTGGTAATCGGTTAATTCTAACTAGCTTATTTAGTATCCCACCAAACACGCATTTCCATAGATTTATAACCTACGGGAACACCTGTTTTCGATACATTCACTGCATTATTCTGCAATTCCGACGAAGGATATGGGAACCTTCGTGGTATAATTTGGGTTTTGGCTCCTGCAGCAATTTGAAGCTGGGGATATCCTGTTCTTCTCCAATCGTTGTAGACTTCAAAGTGCAGGAAGTTGGCAATATATTTTTGAGTGATAATCTGTTCTACAGCATTAGAAGCTGTTAATTGTGGAAGATTATTGATGTAGGTTTGACTGTCGCCCGAATCAATGCCTAACTGATCCATAGAAGCTGCAACGGCATCCTTGAAAATAGGTTCGGCTGCAGTGGCTCCACTTATGATATATGTTGCTTCTGCTTCAATAAATTTAACTTCGGAATAATTGAACCAATTCAATGAAGAACTTGCAGAACTGTAATAGGAACCTATGGATGAAATATTGGCAGCTCCTTCACCATCGGTTCCATTGAGATGACCGACATACGTTGGATTGGTGATCGTTGCATTAGTCAGTCCGTTATTATCAACAGCGCCAACAGGGCGTGCCTGAACGGGCAGTCTCGGATCATTCAGATTAGTCAATAAATCAACATAATGCTTACTCATCTGATTCCTGGTGTCCCATTTGCCGTCAATGGCAAACTGATACCATGGATTTTCAGCATTTTTTGCATCAAAATATTGGAAATTGGCATTATCGTCATTACTTGTAAATCCTTTTGCCAAATCATTCAATGCTGCCTGAGCCTGTGTTTTGGCATCATAACCGGGCGCTTTGGTTAAATGCATTTCGAGACGGGCTCTTAAGGTGTAGGTTAATTTTGACCATTTAGTCATGTCTCCACCATACAGGAGGTCGTCTGTTCCGGGCATTAGTTTACTTTGTTTGCCATAATCTGTTATGGCATCATCAAGTATCCCGAATATGGTCGTATACAATACCTGTTGTTGGTCATATTCCGGAGTTGTATTCGTAGGA
>DATFMK010000645.1:0-4655 GCA_035267005.1 Balneolales bacterium | reverse complement strand
CCATTGATCATCCTGCACGGATGGGGAAGCAGCAGTAAAGTTATGCTGCCGCTGGCCAAAAGTTTGTCTCATATGCGAACTTGTTACGTGATCGATTTACCCGGTTTCGGAGCGAGTCCCAATCCAGAAACATCCTGGGATATTGATAATTATGCCGATTTAATTTTTGCATTTATTCACGAGATAAAGTTATCCAAAGTCGACATTTTAGCCCATTCTTTCGGGGGACGTATTACGCTTAAATTATGTGCACGTGAGGAAAGTAAGGATCTCATTGATCAGGTTTTGATTACCGGCGGGGCAGGAATGAAACCAAAACGCAGTCTTTCATTTTATATCAAAAAATATGTTGCCAAATCGCTAAAAGCTCCTTTTGTGATTCTGCCGGGTTCCCTTAGAGAGAAAGCACTTGGACAACTACGGCAAACGGCACTTTGGAAATCTTTGGGTTCTTCAGATTACCAAAAACTGCAAGGAGTCATGAGGGAAACCTTTGTAAAGACCGTTACCGAATATTTGGAATCTTCGCTTCCATCGATCTCCCAGGATATATTACTTCTATGGGGGGAAAACGACGATGCTACCCCTTTATATCAGGCAAAAAGGTTGGAAAAGGGATTAAAAAACGCCGCATTGGTTACCATTGATCATGCCGGACACTACGCTTTTTTGGATCAGCCTCAGAAGTTTAAAATCATTTCGGAGGCGTTTCTTAAGAATCATTCATGAGTGGACTCTACATTCACATACCGTTTTGTAAGCAAGCATGTTCCTATTGCGATTTCTATTTCATAACGAAAAAGGGACAACTCCAACCATATATTAATAGCCTGATTAACGAAATATCGTCGTACAAGGATACCTCTTATTCTGAAGAAACAGTTGAGACCATATATTTTGGGGGAGGAACTCCTTCTTTGTTGCATCCTAATGACTTAAAAAAAATGCTTCATGCTATTTCTAATGTATTTGATATGGGCGATATCCGCGAAATAACATTGGAAATGAATCCGGATGATGTGACCTCCGATTATTTAAAAGCGATTAAAGATCTTGGGATTAATCGGGCGAGTATGGGCGTGCAATCCTTTCAACCTTCCTTATTGGAATTTATGCACCGGGCACATAACCGGGTAGAAGCGCTCAAAAGTCTGGAATTACTCTCTAAAGCCGATTTTAAAACCTATACAGTTGATCTCATTTATGGAAATCCGGGACAAACGCTAGAGCAACTCGAACAAGATCTGGACCTATTGCTGACATTTAACCCACCACACGTTTCTGCTTATGCCTTGACGATTGAACCACGAACCCGTCTTGGCAAATTGAAACAATTAGGCCGGATTTCTCCATTGGAAGATGAACGAGTAAATCAACATCTCGATCTTCTCGTTGAAAAACTTCATCAGAATGGTATTGAGCGATATGAAATCAGCAATTATAGTGTCCCCGGACAGGAAGCTATCCATAATTCAAATTATTGGGAACACAACAATTACCTGGGATTGGGTCCGGCCGCTCATTCATTCTGGTGGAAAACACAAAACGGGAAGGCAATCCGCTGGCAAAATAAAGCTGATTTCAAAAATTATGTTGAACAAGGCACCGGACTTAAAACCGGAATGGAAGAACTCGACCTCAAATCACTTGCTGAAGAGCGTATCATGCTCGGGTTACGCACGGTAAAAGGTCTTCTGGAGTATGAGTTAAAAAATATTTATCATTACCATTTTTCTGATCATCAAAAACAGTATTTAGCTTATTTAATAGAGCAAGAATTTCTAAAAAGGGGGGAACCGTTACGATTAACACCTAAAGGAATGAAATTAGCGGATCGCATTACATTAGAAATTATTAGCCGTTTCTAAAATATTCCTTTTGGTTCCTGAAAAAAGATACTTTAGTAATATACGAAATCACTACTGGTACTTGACTATTATTTCAAAAAAGCGCTTTTTTTGAATACACTTGTACTATTTAGTTCATAGAATCATCAAGGGAATAAAGAATGAAAAAAAGTTTACAAACCTTATTACATAAAATAATAGATTATGCCGGTTTATTCCCTCCGGCCTCTCTATCACTTGATCAGGCTATTCATAATTATGACCGCTACCGAAGAGGAAATGATCAATGGTTGCTCTCTCGATTCATTATTCCTGCAACGCAACTATTCGAACTTGAAAATTATCAGGATGAACTTTTTCAAAATGCACCACCTTTCGATTTTTCGGTAACCGGAAGTAAAGGTGATACGATTGTTGATTTTTTAAATAATATCAAATCTGACCTGCGGGGCATTCAGCAATTTCACAAGGAGTTTCCCCATCAGGTAACGACTCAATTTTATGAAACTAAATTTCCTGTTGAAATCATTAAAGCACACGATAAACAAGGCGTACTGGATCTCTTATCAGAAGTCATGAGCTTATTTGAAATGTATTCGCCTAACATGATTTCTATTTTTTATGAATCCGTTTTTGATGATGAATATAAACTGGATAATCAGATTGTATTGGATGCTCTTGCGGAACATCGGCAAAAAGTTGAATTGATGGACGGACTAAATCATTATCGATTTGCGGGTTTTAAATTACGTTGTGGCGGTGTCGAAGCACAAATGTTTCCAAGTCCGGAACAGGTCGTTTTTGCTTTGAAACATGCCGTTCGGCACAAGTTAACAATGAAAGCAACGGCGGGACTCCATCATCCCTTGCGTAAATTCGATAAATCCGTGAACACCAAAATGTTTGGATTTCTCAATGTATTTATCAGTGGTATACTTAAATGGACGATGGATTTGAACGATGATCAGCTTAAAACCATTGTCGAAGATGAAAACCCGGAAAATTTCGTGTTTGAAGAAGAATATTTGCGTTGGAAAAATTTAGAAATATCCGTGGAACAAATAGAAAAAGCACGTAAAGAATTTCTGGTCTCTTACGGTAGCTGCAACTTCGATGAACCAAGAGAAGATTTGCGGCATCTTGGATTGATGCCTTAATCCAGATTATTCTCAACAAAAATTCCGAGGTGAATAATCCGGGGTAAGTATTTAATTTTCATTTCAAAAAACTATTCTTTATGAATGCGACAACCGACCCATCCATAAAATCATTTATTCCGGTTGATCCGGATTCCCATTTTCCCATTCAAAATTTACCATTTGGCATATTTCGACCCAAGACAGATGGCAGTCCGCGAGTGGGCACAGCCATCGGTGATTATGTCGTTGATTTGGCAGAACTGGAAGAGGCCGGTGTTTTTGACGGACCCAAACTCGATGGCGAACATGTGTTCAACAGTACATCCTTAAACGCGTTTATGGCTATGGGGCGCAAAGCCTGGAAAGAAGCCCGTTTAAAAATCAGTCAGCTTTTACGTGATGATGAACCTACTATTCGGGATAATGATCATCTCCGGGAAAAAGTGCTGTACCGTATGCAGGATGTGGAAATGTTGCTGCCTGTTGATATTGGCGATTATACCGATTTTTATTCCTCCAAAGAACATGCCACTAATGTGGGAACAATTTTTCGTGGTAAAGACAACGCTCTTCAACCTAACTGGTTGCACCTTCCTGTTGGTTATCACGGCAGGGCAAGTTCTATCATACTAAGTGGTCAGGATATCCGGCGACCGATGGGTCAGATGAAACCACAAAATGAAGAGAAACCGATATTTGGCCCCAGTAAATTATTGGATTTCGAACTTGAAATGGGATTTTTCACCGGACCGGATAATAAGCTTGGCGAACCTATCCCGATAGATGAAGCCGACGATCATATCTTTGGAATGATCCTGGTTAATGACTGGAGTGCCCGCGATATTCAGGCATGGGAATACGTACCGCTCGGACCATTTCTGGCCAAGAATTTTGCGACTTCCATCTCCCCATGGATTGTTACGCTCGAGGCGCTTGAGCCATTTAAAATAGAGGGCCCCAAACAAGAGCCGGAACCTTTACCGTATTTAAGAAGCAAAGGAAATTGGAATTACGATATTAACCTTGAGGTTTCGCTAAAAACCCCAAAAATGAATACACCTCATATTATATCACATTCCAACTATAAATACCTGTACTGGAATATTTGTCAACAGTTGGTGCATCATACCATTACCGGGTGCAATATTCGAACCGGTGATTTGATGGCTTCGGGTACGATAAGCGGTTCAGAACCGGATTCTTACGGCAGTATGCTTGAACTGACCTGGCGCGGTACCAAGGCTTTAAAACTTCCCAATAATGAAGAACGAAAATTCCTGGAAGACGGTGACATGGTTTCTATGACCGGCTGGTGTCAGGGTGATGGATACAAAGTTGGCTTTGGCGATGTAACAGCGAACATTCTACCGGCACTTGAAGATTTTGGTTGAATAAAACAGCGCTATTAGTTCACCCTTCTTTAACCCGGATTATTCACCAAGAAATTTTGTCGTGTCCCGAAAGGTACTGTGTTAAAAATGTGCATGAAACGTACATTGGTACGTTGATCAAGCATTTTTAAATTCAACGCAGAGTACGGCCAAATTTCGCAGCGTTTTTTAGCGTCCTCAAAATCGAGGATCAGTTTATTTTTTATAAGTTACTTTATTTACAATATGATATGTATTACTTCATATTGGTTACGTGAATAATTCGGGTTAAAAAGTTC
>DATFMK010000644.1:0-3443 GCA_035267005.1 Balneolales bacterium | reverse complement strand
AAATCTATTTTTTTATCAGGAAGTATGATATCAATATCGATAGACAAACGTCTTGATGAGTTGAAGTGAAGCATAAGAGCCGTTCCACCTTAAAAATAAAAGGCAGGCCTTGCTTTACCAATCCTTCTAATAACAACAAAGCACGAATCACTTTTTCAATAAGTAAGGGATCCGTTTTATAAGCATCATTTTTTTGCTTTATCCATTCATTCGTAAGTTGCGATTGATCGATCATAATCTTCTATTCCTACTCCCACCCGATACTAAGCAGATCAAGCTTCTCTAAATAATCAATCAATTTAGATTTGCGTTTTCTCCTGTCAGCATATCTCAGCAGTTTTTTTTCATTTACAGTGTAGGCACTAAAAACCTCTTTAAAAATGATATTGAGCTCATTACCCTGATAGGCGGAAAAAATAACTTCATCAGAAAACAGGTCAACCAAAAGCTTTTCAATTGTAATAGTGTTGATATTATCTACTTCCTGAATGGGAGCTTCCGTTATCAAAGGTCTTACTACAACAGGATTCTCCACTTGTTGGAGATAATTATCAATGATTTCCCTGCCTGGCTTTAGAAATGCATTTTCACCTTCTTCTCTTAAATAATTAAATATGGAGGAGGCTGAATCCTTATCTACTTCAACCATTGTCATAAAACGAAAAGGCTGATGCAACATGAATCTATTAATGATTGAAGTATTCCAAATACAAAGATCAGAATAGGGATACCTGGCTTGAATTATCTTAGCCAAAGATACCTCTTTGCTGCTAATTTGCGGTACAAATGGTATTTTTTTACCAATCTTAAAAGTACCCCTTCCGATACGTTCTAATACCCCTTTTTTAACCAAGTGGTACACCCTCCAGTTAATCGTGCTTTTTTTCAAGTCAGGTTTAATAGAACGATAAAATTCAGTGATATCCCGGGTTCTGAAAATATCCTTCTCACTGAAATGTTCTTTCAATTCACCTATATGAAGTTTATCGTCTGCGATTGCTTTATTAAATTGAATTTATAAATCAAATTATTGGCACTATTCGCAAAAAGTGCCGTTAATTTGAAAGTAGTAAAAATCTTTTTAATCCAAAAGAATGTTATGATTTTTCAGAATATGCATCATCATCGCTTCCCTTAGATTACTCAGATATTCATCCACATCTTCTTCGGTTTCCAGTTCTTTTTTATTATATGAAGTATGGATATTGGATTGTTTGATGAATTGTCGTTTCGGCTTATCATCATCTTCATTGGGTGTTGCCAGTTCCACCATAAGGTTCAGCTGAGCAGTAAGCAGATCTCCAAACTCTGATCGCTGATTTCTTAAATTCCCAATATACCGCTCATTTTTAGCTCTTTCTTTTTCCTTTAAAATAGGTTCTAAAACCCGATTCTTATCATTATGGTCAAGTTTATGAAACTCCGGTTTAGCTTTAATTTCTTCTAATTTTTCACCAATTAATACTATCATTTTATCTCGCTCTTCTTTCAGCTGCTCCTTTTATGAAATTTAAACTTAAAAGTCTAACCAGTTCATTTTTAGCAGTTGCTGTTATGTTAGTATTTACAGCGTTTAGTACTGCTAAACCGACAAAAGATGGTGATAAATCATCATCTAAATCTTCTAAAACAGAAAAAAGTGCCGGTAAAGTATCGCAGTTAATGGGAGCCGGTTCCACATTTGCTTATCCCATATACACCAAAATGTTTGCCGTTTATCATAAACAAACCGGCTTGGAAGTCAATTATCAGGGAATCGGATCAGGTGGTGGTATTCGTCAGCTCGAAAGTAAAATCATCGATTTTGGTGGTTCGGATGCTCCGTTAAGCGATAAGGATGAGAAAAATGCACCTGCTTACA
Source organism: Balneolales bacterium (assembly GCA_035267005.1). Classification (GTDB taxonomy): domain Bacteria; phylum Bacteroidota; class Rhodothermia; order Balneolales; family DATFMH01; genus DATFMH01. The sequence goes on along the minus strand of DATFMK010000644.1, from coordinate 1,582 downwards.
TCGTACACATCCCGACCTGTTTGGGTGCTGTTTCATTGAGTTATAATTTACCGGGAAAACCCAAACTTCGTTTCACCTCCAAGGTACTCGCTGATATTTTTCTTGGTAAAATCACAAAATGGAATGATTCCAGAATCAAGGCTCTCAATCCCGGTGTAAATTTACCGAATATGCGTATTACGGTAGCTCACCGTTCTGATGGCAGCGGCACGACTTTCATCTTCAGTAACTATCTCTCCAAAGTGAGCTCGGCCTGGAGTAATAAAGTTGGATACGGAAAATCACTCGACTGGCCTGTCGGTTTGGGAGGTAAAGGGAATCCTGGTGTAGCCGGTATCATCAAAAATACTCCCGGTTCTATCGGATATGTTGAGCTGATCTACGCGCTTCAAAATAACATGCCGGTAGCCGAAATGAAGAATAAAAGTGGTAATTATATTAAGCCGACCCTCGAATAAACAAGCCTGGCTGCTAATATCAAAATGCCGGCCGATGCTCGTGCTATTATCACTAATACGGATGCCAAAAACGGTTATCCTATCTCCGGATTTACCTGGGTATTGCTGTACAAACAGCAAAAATACAACGGCCGCTCAAAAGCCAGAGCCAAAGCATTGGTTAAACTGATCTGGTGGATGATTCATAGCGGACAAAAATACACCAAGCCTTTGAACTATGCTCCGTTGCCGAAAGCCGCCGTTAAAGTAGCTGAAAACATTTTAGAATCAGTAAAATATGGAAATCAGACGCTGCTTCAGAACTGATAAGTAATAGGCGGGAATCTGAGTAAAAACTCAATTCCTTGATTATCATTCGTAGGGACGTTGCATGCAACGTCCCTATTGTTTTTAAAGGCACTATTACATTGTGTTTAGGCCAAATTCAGGCTTCATATTTAACCCGAATTATTCACGTAACCCATAAGAAGTAATATATATCATATTGTTAATTAAGGTACTTATAAAAAATAAACCGATCCTCGATTTTGAGGACACTAAAAAGAGCTGCGAAGAGCACGACAAAATTTCTTGGTGAATAATCCGGGTTAATAAAACAATAGATACCAAAATCTCATTTCGTTCCGAAGTATTTATAATTTCATACGGAGATTACATGTCCATACATTTTGATGATATATCGTTATGTTTGAAATCAGCAAAATATTGGATTTCCGAACAGCCTAATTCAATTTTAAAAGGAGAGAAAATACTATATAGCCTCTACGTTTAATCCATTGAAAATATGCGGAGATTATCTATCTTAAAGAAAGAAGTCAAATAACTCTTAAATATAAAACTATGTGTCTCGGAATACCCGGAAAAATTGTCGAGATAGGTCATCAGGAGGACGAGTTGTTAATGGGGAAAGTCAGTTTTGGCGGACTGAAAAAAGAGGTCTGTCTTTCTTACGTACCCGATGCCAAAATAGGCGATTATGTCATTGTTCATGTCGGCTTCGCCTTAAGTAAACTGGATGAGCAGGAAGCCCGGCAGGTGTTCGATTACCTTGAGGAATTGGACAGTGATCAGTTAAAAATTAACAATGATGAGTAAACGGTTATCAATTGGAAAAGATTCTTGGG
>DATFMK010000643.1:0-2696 GCA_035267005.1 Balneolales bacterium | reverse complement strand
TCATAATGTTTAAAATATAAAAAATTCTAGCATTTGTGCTTTGGATCGCTTCTTTCATCCCCGGTACGATAAGACTTGCAATAATACTTGTAAATAAATCACCGGGTTCTAAAAGGATAATGTCTGTATCTTTTATTGATTCAATTACAGGAGGATAGGCTGAAACTGAACCGTTATGGTGAGGAACTAAAAATAGATCCTTGATTTGTTCCCGCTGCGTGCTTTGTGGTACATCAATCGCCGATTCACCGTAAATCCGGCTTCCATCAACTAACTCAGCGACGAGTGTGGCTTTATTGGTGGTTCCCGGCAAGACGCGACCAGATATCTCAAGAATTTCAGATAAAGTTTGGATGGCCGCTGGAAAACTGCCTGTGTATCTTGAAAGCATTGTAATCAGCAGGTTTCCTGCTTTATGGCCTTGCAAACGCCTGTCACCTTTCAGTGTCTTTAGCATGATTTTTTTTGCAGTATCCCGTAAGGGAGAAAGTGCGATCACACATTTGAGGATATCACCGGGAGGTAAAACACCGAGTTCGTCTCTCAATCTACCGGTGCTGCCGCCGTTATCAGCCATAGAGGGCACTGCGGTGATTTCTATATTTTTTATGTCTCTTAATCCTGATAGAAGTGTGCATTGACCACTACCGCCACCAATGGTTAGAATCTTAAGCGCTTCATTTCTACGCAAATACATTCCTTGTATTTTTATCTGACTATTCTGAAACCCAGTATACATTCCGATTAATTCCTCTCCAGGTCAATTCCTACAATTGGAATCAATAAATTTTAACCACTGTGGATGGTAACCCCTAAAATCCTATCGGTTTTTAAGGCAAAATTCTTAATATATATTTTGCTGTGATGTTTTGAATATCCCGTCTGGATGGGGGGGATTTTACCAACCTAATAGTTGCAGTGGAAAAGTTAGGTAAGGAAAGGCAAAAACAGATGACGCAAATCTTTCAAAGATTTTTCGATGGCATAGGGCAGATGTTTCGCAAAGTTGTCCAATATAATTATTGCATTTATTGATGAATCGCTCATGGAGGTGGATCGAAGACGGTTGGCAATAGCAACATTGACGATTTGCATATTATGATAAATTTTGGTCAGACCGTCAAGTTCGAGATCAGCGTGGCGACCTTCCATTTTTAGAAAATACTGCGCCAATAAATACATCGAAGTGGCCCGGAATATGGTCTCCTCGTTACTTGCCAGGGGCAGATGAAATCGGCCCATGGCCTTAAAAAAGGCGGTATGAGGGCAACCGCAAGTTGCGATGACCAGGCCCATCATCGAACTGATTCCTTTTTGGACGGTTGTATCCTGGGAGATTCGTCGCTCCTGGGTGATGACGTCTACCCTGATTTTGTCATATGAGATCAGGCCGTCAAATCTCTGCACGATATTGACGATGTTGGCCGCTAGGGGACAGTAGGGATCTGTGACGACATCAAGAGGGCAATGCGGGCATTGATGGAAAGATAGCTTGGTCCATGCCGGCAGAGATTGCGGGATATTACCCGTCATTTCTAGGTTACGCGGATTCAGCTCCAATTTGAAATCTTCGCTGGAGCTATCCGGTAATCGGAAGCAGTATTGAATTACGATGGTATTCATGTTTATTTATCCGGAACTAAAGAATCAAATCGGTTCTTCTCAAGCTCATCGTCTTCGATGTCCGGATTCTGTATTTCATTCGATATCGCAATCAAGTAAGTTATCGTCCCAAATAAACAACATATGGCAGCTATTACAGCAATAATCAATAACATTTTATCGATGATATACCTCCTTTCGATTTGAGATTTTAGCAAACGGACTGCATTAGAGTCCGTTTTATTCATCTGCCTAAGTCGATTAAAACTTGAATTGCAAAAATCGTGCAAAATCGGACAAATTGATGAGGCATGAAAAAAGTATTTATCCCTGGAAGTTATCTTATATATTTAAATAATAACCTGAATATTATATAAATAAGCACTTAAAATTATTTATTAGTTTATCCGATAAAATTGAACTTGCGGCAAATGGATTAGGGAATTTATGAAGAGGTATCTCGTGCTGGACTCTGGCGGATTTCCCCCCGATACCGCTGATTAATACTCTCGCAATACAATCAGTTTGGAATGTCACTGCGCAAGCTCCTCAAAATGCTACTCGATGCTTTGATAATACTGACCGGTCTTGGATAGATGCCGTTTTTTGGGTATCAACACGACGGTGATGAAATGGTTTGTTGCAAATTATGGCTTTTGATTTTTTATTTTTTTTCGTGTAAAGCAGAGAGACTGTTTTTTGGATTTTCGGTGGCAAATGTTAGAACCATATCCCGATTGGAACCATTACCAAACGCAAAACTTTTCTGAATCGGAACCTAGCTATGACAACCGTTTGAAACACCAAGCACCTATCCTTCAGGTGTAACACCGCCACAGATATTTTTTTTATTTTCTTATTGAGTCGCTTATGAATTTTGCATCCATCGCGAATGTAACAGGAACGCTGCTGATCGTGACGGGCTGTTCAATGGCATTACCATTGGCCTGCTCAATCTATTATGGGGGAAACGATCTATTCTCCATTTTCATTTCCGGAGTTATTACCATTTTATTGGGGTGGCCCCTATGGTGGTTTTTTCGAAGATATCATGAATTGAACATCAAAGACGGCTTTTTCATTGCCGTATTCGG
>DATFMK010000642.1:0-4226 GCA_035267005.1 Balneolales bacterium | reverse complement strand
GATAATCTTCCCCCACCACCTCCGGCACCTGTAACACCTGTCGCGGTACCCAATGATCAGGTAATTAACGACGCTCCAATTCAATTAAATACGGAATTAGACTTAAACGGTCCGATTGAATTACCGCAAAACCCCCCCGCTCCTCCAAAAGCCGATTCGGAAAGCGATAATCAATCAAACACCATATTTGTTGTTGTCGAGCGAATGCCCAAACTCATTGGCGGATTAGCAAAACTTCAAAAAAGTGTTGTGTATCCTAAACTTGCCAAGCAAGCAGGAATTGAGGGCCGGGTTTATGTTAAATTCATCATTAATGAAAAAGGAAACGTTGTTGATCCCAAAGTTACCCGCGGTATTGGTGGTGGATGTGATCAGGCTGCCATTGATGCAGTTAAAAAGGCAAAATTCCGACCTGGTTTACAAAGAGGTAAGCCGGTTAAGGTTTGGTATACCATTCCAATTTATTTTAAATTAAATAATTAGTCTGGTTTCAAAAAAGGCCCGCTTGTAATCAAGCGGGCCTTTTTTATGGAATGCTTATTTTTATTTATATCGATCTACTATTAGGATACCGTTGCTTTAGGCCTTTGATCTAAATCGTTCGGGATATAGGGTTCCTCACCATTCATGTATTCTTTCAGTGTGAATGAATCCACTTGTATAGTGTCATCTCTTGCCGCTTCCGCTTTCCTGATCAGATCGGCTTCGTCGGAACTGATGATTCCAGCTTCAACAGCTTTATCAAGCATTTCGATCGGATCACCTTTCGGTAGTTTTTTACTTTTTATAGCATGAATAACTTTCACGACGACCTCATCTGCCTCATAAGATAATTTGAACGCATTTTCTAAACGTCCCATAGCTTCATTCAGATCTTCCGGCACATAGATACCATAAAATAATCGATCTCTCTGCTCACCCGGAACTTGCAAATTATGAGCGATTTTATGTCCCAATTTATCATTGGGATAACGACCTACTGGATTCATGCGAGACCATAAAGCTACCGGACCTTTAAAGAACCAACCCAATAATGGTGGACTCAAATGCCTGAAGATGCCGTCAAATGCGTCTTGTATTTCTGCAAGTGCATATTTCATGGTCCAGTCAAGGTATATTTTATCTTCTTTGCGCTGACCCTCATATTCGAATCTTCGTAAAACTGAAGATGCAATAAACATCCAAGACAAAATATCTGCAAAGCGGCCGGTAAGTTTCTCTTTAAATTTTAACGCGCCTCCCAGAGATCCCATAGCAAGGTCCGCCATAAACGCAAAAGTAGCAGATGACCATGCCAATTTTTTATAATACTTGGCCGTTGGTCCGCTTATCGGAGCTTTGGCCAGATGTCCGCGAGTGATGCTTAGGAATATAGATCGGAACAAATTTCGTACGACATGACCAATATGTTTCGTAAAGTTTTTATCGAAAGCTTTCAGATCCTTATTCATCAAGGCCTGTATTTCATTATAGGCATAAGGATGACACCGAATAGCTCCCTGACCGAAAATCATAAGTGTACGTGTCAGGATATTGGCACCTTCCACGGTGATACTAATCGGGGCGGACATATAAGAATGAGCCATCATATTGCGCGGACCTCTTGTGATGCCTGTACCGCCTAACACGTCCATGCCATCATTAACTACTCTTCTGCCCATTTCTGTGGCGTTATATTTGGCTATTGCGGTAACGATTGCAGGTTTAGCTCCCGAATCAATAGCACCACAAGTATATCGTCTAAGGGCATCGAGCATGTAAGTTGTTCCTCCAATTCGAGCCAGCGGTTCTTCAACACCTTCAAACATACCAATCGGTAAACCAAACTGTTTTCTAACTTTCGAATGAGCGCCAACCACACGTGCCGCAACCATCGATTGACCATCCGTAGTTGCCGGAAGCGAAATACCACGTCCTGCAGCAAGAGCTTGCATCAACATCGTCCACCCATTACCTGCTTGTTCAACGCCGCCAATGATATCATCGACAGAAATAATGACATCATGACCTTCGGTTGGGCAGTTATAAAACGGAACATCCATCGGGTCGTGTCTTCGGCCAAGAACCACTCCTTTAAGATTGGAAGGAATCAAAGCGCAGGTGATTCCCAAATCAGTATCTTTGCCCAATAAATTATCTGGATCTTTTAATTTAAAAGCTAATCCGTGTACGGTAGATATGGCTGCCAGCGTAATCCATCTTTTATTCCAATTAAGTCGGATGTACAATTTTCCATCGTCTCCTTTAAATACCACACCTTCGGAACGTAAACCACCGGCATCGGAACCAGCATGTGGTTCGGTTAAGGCAAAACAAGGAATCTCATCTCCAGTTGCTAAACGTGGAAGATAATGATCCTTTTGCTTATCCGTACCATAATGCAACAGTAACTCAGCAGGTCCCAGTGAATTAGGAACCATAACTGTAATTGCTAATGGCCCGCATCGTGAAGAAAGTTTGGCAATAACTGCACTATGTGCATACGCTGATAATCCGAGCCCTCCATATTTTTTAGGGATAATCATGCCAAAAAACCGCTTTTCTTTCATGAATTCCCAAACGTTCGGTTCGAAACCTCTATTCTTATACACATCCCAATCATTGACCATTGAACACAGTTCCTCAACAGGTCCGTCAAGAAAAGCTTGTTCTTCATCTGTTAATTCAGGATACAATTGACTGCGAATTTTTTCAAAATCCGGTTTACCGGAAAACAATTCGCCGTCCATCCACACAGTACCTGCCTCAATAGCTGTTTGTTCCGTTTCTGATATTTTGGGGAGGAATTTCAATGCTGCTAATAAACTCATTAATGAACGAGTCACAACATTTCTTCTGATCGGTGTGATCAGGAAAAAAACAGCGAATACTCCCAAAACGATCCAAAGCCATAGCGGAGCACCGTAACCATAAAAAATGATGGCAGCAAAAAGCGTCCATCCCCATAGTGGTGTCCCCAGGTAACCCAAAATGGAAATAATCGCTAAAATACCAAGGATACTCCAAATGACCGGAATCTGTGTCCATACACCATAAATTGATTGAAGGAATTCCATAATCGTCAACCTTTATTGTTAAAAGCAAGATGCATGGCACATGTAAAATGGCTCATGTCTTAACTTTGATGAATATTCTATTCACTTACTATTTATCAATATTTTGCTTTTATCCTACTCTTATTATTAAATATATAAAAGATTAAACAGATAATAACAGAATTATATGAGTATAATGAACAGTGTTCATTATTAAATAAACATATAAAATCCAATTTTTAAAGTATTATTTTAAATTAATGGTCAATAATCACTCTAAATTGCACTTCGAACCGCCTTATGAATAACGGTTTCAATAAATTCATTTTGATCTACTTTTTTATCCAATCTGCGAGCCAATAAGATCGTGATAACGCCATGTAAAGAAGCCCAAATGGAATAACTTTGTAATTTGGAATCTTTGATTATTATTCCCCTTTTTTCTGCCAATTCTTCCAGGATATTTGAAATCAGTTCCAACGTTCGGCGTGCCCTCCGAAATTTATCCTTTGGATAACGATTCATTCTTTCCGGATGTAATAAATACATTATTTCATAGTACTCAGGATTAGATATACCAAAATTCACATATTGCCTGCAGAATATTTCGAGCCGTTTTTCAGGCTCCTGATATTGATTTACTTTATTCAGAATTAGCTGATACATTTTCTCAAACCCCTCATCGATAAGAGAATGAATCAGTACATCTTTATTCTCAAAATAGAGATAGATGGTGCCAAGTGCGCAGCCTGTTTTATTAGCGATTTTCCGCATTGAAAGTGAATTATACCCGAATTTCACCAATAATACCCTGGTGGTATCTAAGATGGATTGTCGTATGTCACTTTGTACTAAAGACATATTGTAATTATTGAATAATGAACACCGTTCATAAATATTTTACAAAGACTGTGTTATACATGCAAACGATTATGAACCTACAAGATAATCAAGTTTGGGGATATCATTTTAAAAAGCTACCAGCCCTTTCCCCACCGACGTCATTCCCCACTACTATTGACGTCATTCCGGGCCCCGACCCGGAATCTTCTGGTTAATGGCTCTGAGCGTTGTTTTTTTTAATTGGAAAGGATGTTTTGGGGTTGAAAACCACGGTTTGTAAACGGTGCCAACGCATTGGTTGGATTCTGAATCCAGTTCAACCTGCCCCGACGTTTTTTTCGAGGAATG
>DATFMK010000641.1:0-7022 GCA_035267005.1 Balneolales bacterium | reverse complement strand
CAGTTTGCAACTGGTGTCCGTCATAATTAGATAAATTAGTAATTAATAATTAGTAATTAGTAATTACTAATTGAAATATCGTCGTAAATCACATATAATCATCCCGGTTGATTTCTCCTTTAAAAGGTTCGCCATTTAGGTATTTTTTAATATTTTCTGATGCTTCGGCGATTCCGTGTTTCATGATGCCGGGGACAACCGATGAGTTATGCGGGGAAGCGAGTACGTTGGGTAAATCCAACAACGGATATTCCAATTTGAATTTTCCATGACGCAGGGGTTCCACCCACCAGGATTCCAGACCGGCTTTAAAATCAGGATTAGCTTTTAGGTGATCAAAAAGAGCTTTTTGATTGATAATTTCGCCACGGGCGACATTAACGAGAATGGCATCCTTTTTGGTCCATTCCAATTCCCGTTTTCCAATCAATCCACGGGTTTTATTGGTCAGCGGCATGGAAAACACGATGACATCACTCGATTCCAATATGTATTCGAGATCATCGGTAGTTCCGATAAAATCGGTTGGCTCATCACTTTTCCCACTGGTATTCATCGCGAATATTCGGGAGCCAAACGCCCGGAACAGTCGCGCGGTCGCCTTTCCGATTCCCCCGAATCCCAGAATTCCAATCGTTGCATCCTTGATAAACTTGCTGCTTCCATTAAACTGATTGAATTCACCCTTTATCATATTCTTGTGTTCTTCCATTAAGCGTTTAGCCAAAGCAAGGGACATCGCCACGACGTGTTCCGCAATAGGTTCCGCATAAGCACCGGTATTACTTGCCAGCGTGATATGTTCCGGGATATCCTGAAAGGGAATATGATCGGCACCGGCAGAGAATAACTGCATAAAACGTACATTATCGAGACAGTCCATCTCATCTTCACTTAAATCATATGCGGGATTTAAAGTCAGCAAAACATCCGCATTCTTCAGCATTTCCTTTCGTTTCTTATCTGAATTGGGTGATAAAAAAAGAACTTGAGATTGTTTATTTTCAAGAACTTTTTTAATGACTTTACGCTTCTCTTCATCAATATTACTAGTAACTACAATATTATATTCAGGCATGACTGCTTAATATTTTTTTAAAATTTGACTACAGACGACTGACCACCGACGACAGAAAATCGTTCGATACTATGAATCAGACTTTATAATCTTTGAATATTTTGGTCACCAGTTGCAAACTGGCGACATTATTAAAATTGTTTATTGTTAATTGTTCATTGAAATCATCCGCGTTCTATTTATTTCGCTACCGATTTTCTTGATAAAATGGGCTTCAAATCCAACGTTTCACCGATTTTCATGCTCACAAACTCATCCGCCGGTATTTCACGATCGTGTAATATTTTAGCCAACAATTTCGGCGGTTCATCCGGTTTTTCATCCGCCAACATAAACGCGCCCCAATGCATAGCAACGGAAAAATGGGATTTCACATCCAGATGTATTTGCACGGCATGCTCAGGATCGACATGGACCGGACTCATGAACCAGCGCGGTTTATAGGCGCCAATAGGGATCAGGGTGAGATCGAACGGACCATGTTGTTTGCCGATTTTCTTAAAATCTCCGTTATAGCCCGTATCTCCAATAAAATAAAAGGAAAAATCCGGATGTTTGAGAATCCATCCCGACCACAACGTTTTATTCATTGAAAACGGCGATCGACCACTAAAATGCTGTGCCGGAACGCATTGGAATTCCCAATTATCTCTTATAATCGATTGTTCCCAATCCAGTTCGGTGACCCGGTCAATTCCTTCTCTCAAAAACCAGTCTTTTACCCCCATTGGGACAAAATAATAAGGCGGATGCTCTTTCTGCTTTTTCTCCAATGCAAGAATGGTATCCCGGTCGAGATGATCATAATGATTATGGGATAATATGACCCAATCGATCACTGGCAATTCATCGACGGTAAGTCCGGGCGGATTGATGCGCTTGGGTCCGGCCCAACGAAATGGGGAGGCATACTCACCCAACATCGGATCGGTGAGAATATTCATTCCGTCATACTGTAATAAAAAAGCAGAATGACCCAACCAGGTTAAGGTTGGTTTCGATCTGTTGGATTTTAAAAAAGCTTTATCTGTATTATTACGGGGCAGTTGAACGGGCTTTGGCCGTTCCCCCCAACTCTCCCACTGCCATCGTAGAAAATCCCAAAAATTCCGCTGTTCTATGGGATGATTATTTTTAAATCCATGTTTGGTATGATGATTTTTCACGTTTTTCCGGATGTTCGATTGCTATTAGCTGGATAGTAATTTAACGTATTTAAGTGGTTCGAATATTATTTCTGACAAATGAGCTAAAACACGTGATTTTTAACCACAGAGTGACTCGCAGTGTATATACAGTGATCATAGAGAAACGAATTTATCTTTAAATTACACATAAATACACTGGTTTAATCTCTGTGAACTTTGTGTAAAAACTTCGTGTTCCCTCTGTGGTTAAAAAAAATTTACGAAAATCCACGGCTAAATTTTACCTACCGTTGCTTTGAAAATCGATCATCCATCCGGGATAGAGCGCTTGTGGTTGGGTGATTTCTGAGATTCGGTTAAACTCTTCGGATGTCAGATCCACTTCAACACTTTTCAAATTGTCTTCGAGCTGCGACATTTTTCGTGCCCCGATGATGACGGATGTCACACCATCTTGTGCAAGCAACCAGGCCAAGGCCACCTGAGGAATGGACGAATCATGTTTTTTCGCAATCTCTTCCATCGCTTCCACGGCGTCATACGCTTTTTCCTTATCCAGTGGTGGAAAATCAAAATCCTTACGACGTGAATCTTCTGGTCCGTCTTGATTCCTACGGAATTTACCGGTCAGAAAACCACCGGCTAACGGAGACCACGGCAATACGCCCAACCCTTCTTCTCTGCAAAGTGGCAGCAATTCATGTTCCAGATCACGAGCTGCTGCGGAATAATAAGCTTGTAGAGAGACAAATGAACTCCAGTTATTGAACTTAGCAACCGGCAGAGATTTGGCTAATTGTCTCGCCGCCCAGTTTGAGCAGCCGATATAACGGACTTTCCCCTGTTTAACGAGATCATCTAATGCCCGCAAGGTCTCTTCCATTGGAGTGACCGGATCCCATCCGTGAACCTGGTACAGATCGATGTAATCCATTCCAAGACGTTGTAAACTGGCTTCGCACGATTCCATGATATGTTTACGGGATAATCCGACATTATTAACATCACCGATACCTTCCGCGGCTTCATCACTCATGGGTCCGCGCACTTTCGTAGCAATAACTACCTTCTCCCGCGGAATTTCCAAATCCTTCAAAGACTGACCTAATATTTTTTCGGATTCTCCTCGGGAATAAACATTTGCGGTATCAAAGAAGTTGACACCGGCCCCGTAAACTTTGGCAACCATTTCATTCGCCAGCTTCTGATCAACCTGACCGATGTTATGAAACGATGAGCCAAATGTCATCGTCCCCATACATAATTCCGAAACTTTAACACCCGATTTGCCTAAACTTCTATACTTCATAGTCCTTTTAATTTTTAATTCTTTTTTAAATAATTTCTATTCGCTTTCTAAACGATCAGTAATAAATAATTTTACCTTCATGTTGATAACAGTTTAATATCAAATTACGTTTACGCTCTCAATATTAATTTTGCAAAAAGCTAACAATGTCCGAATAGACCTATTCAGCGTTTTTTTTAAGAATAAAATTAGCAAAAAATATTTTCTACGACGTCATTCCGGGCTCCGACCCGGAATCTCGATGATGATGGCATTGTACGTTTAATACGTTTTAAGGCAAATAAAATAACGTTTGTATACTGTAACTACGCTTTAATGGATCCTGAATCAAGAGGATGACATCGTTTTTGGATTTTAAGTATATTGGATCCAATAAATTACGTTTAGATGTTATCAACCTATTATCTCGTTACATCCGCTCTGCGGTGTAACGTAAAATGGGGACGCTCTGGGTCCCGTAATATAATTTTTAAATAAGACGTCATTCCGGGCTCCGACCCGGAATCTTCGTTATTAAGGGCAATTAGCGTTGTTTTGTTCCTACCTGGATAGTAGGTTGGTATTCAAATAACCCCGGTTTGTAAATAATACAACGCTTTGGTTGGATTCTGAATTAAATTCAGAATGACGTCGTTTGGAAAGTTGGATTGGGGTTAGGATTCTAACTAAAAGCTTCCAGCCATTTCTATTCTCGACGTCATTCCGGGCTCCGACCTTGAATCTCCCGGATTAAGCCTATGCACGTTTATTATTCATCAACGGTAACTAAGCCGGTATCCTAAGTCATGGTTAGTAAGCTACACCAACGCTTTGGTTGGATCCTGAATCCAGTTCAGCCTGCCCCGACGTTTTTTTCGGGGGATGACGTCGTTTTTCGGTTTTATATTATTGGTATGCAATACTTTACACCGATACTCTTTTAATATTTATGGAAATATTTTATAGTTTCATTCCCTGAATTAGATGAACACTACCTGCTATGCGTGGCTCATTTGCTAATCTGCTTTAATCTGAGAAAAATTTGTGGCAAAAAAAGAGCCCGGTACCTACCATTCCGGGCTCCACGATAAGGTCAACAGCGTTTATATAACGCTGTAAATTATTCTTTAATTCCGGCCATTTCTGCGCTGACTTTAGCCAATGCGGCCCAATCGTATTCCGACCATCCCTTGGCGATTCCTGAGAGATAATGATCGTGCATCAGGCTGGCAAGTGGCATCGGAACTTCCGAAGCATTGGCGGTTTCCAGTGCGAGACTTACATCTTTTAATCCATGTTTCATCTTAAAACCGGCCGGCGTGTACGATTCATCTGCAATTAACGAACCGTAATTTTTGTAGATGGGGGAATTGAATAACGCACCGTTAATAATTTCCAGATATTCTTTGATATCCATGCCCGATTTTTTAATCAACGCGAACGACTCGCCTAGTGATTCAATCATGGAAGCGATCATGAAATTACCGGCCACTTTTACCAGGTTGGCTTTATAGGCTTCATCGCCAACTACCGAAGTTTCTCTTCCCATGATATCAAATAATGGTTTACATTTTTCAACGGCATCAGAATCGCCGGCTGCGACAATCCACAATTTTCCATCCGCGGCAAAATCGGGTCGGCCAAATACCGGAGCCGAGACAAAAAACGAACCTTCTTCATCATGAACTTCATCCAATTCCCGGGACAATTCCGTACTGATGGTACTCATGGAGATGTGGATTGTATCTTCGTCCATCGCGTCGAGTCCGCCTTCGTCATACATCACCGACAAAAGAGCAAAATCATCGGAAAGCATCGTAATCACGACATCTTTACCCGATACGAGATCTTCGACAGAATCGGCGACATCAGCACCTTCATTTTTCAGTTTCTCAGTTTTTGATTGAGTCCGGTTATATACCGTCAACTCATAGTCTCCTGATTTTAATAAATTACGGGCCATAGGTTCTCCCATGTTACCCAAACCGAGAAATCCAATTTTCATAAATAACTCCTTATTTTTTAGTTAAATAATTTTTGGAATGTATCGATCACTTTAGAAAGATCTTCATCGTCTATCTGCAAATGGAACGTTGCACGGATCGTTTTCGGTCCAAATGGAGCCATAAAAATGTTATATTCCTGTAATTTCTGTAGGGTCGACTCAGCTGTGTCATTCTTTACATCAAAAATTATAATATTGGATTGGACCCGTGACATATCAATATCAAGCTGAGAACAGTTCGAAACAGCTTCCGCGAATTCGCGTCCACGACGATGATCTTCCGCTAATTTTGGTAAATGATGATCAACGGCATAATCAGCGGCAGCGGCTAATATTCCAATTTGACGCATGCCACCACCCAGCATCTTACGCATCCTGCGACCAGCTGCAATTCTCACTTTAGTAGAGAGTAACATAGAACCAACCGGAGCGCCCAATCCTTTGCTAAAACAGACGGAAATAGTATCACCGATAGAACCGAAAAATCGGAAATCGATGCCCGATGCTATATGAGCGTTCCAGATACGGGCGCCATCCAGATGAACCATTAAACCGTATTTATCGGCTAATTTACGAATTGCTAATAAATTCTCTTTGGTATAACAGACCCCGCCTCCTTTATTCGTGGTATTTTCAATCGCGATGACTTTGGTGTGAGGATCCCATTCGTTTTTGGTTCGGATAGCCGGTTCGATGACTTCCGGCGTTAATATTCCATTTTCCCCTTTAACCGGGCGTAATTGTACGGAAGATAATAACGCTGCCGCCGTTGCTTCATAATTAAAAACGTGGCCCGTTTCATCGATGATGATCTCATTTCCGGGTTCGGTTAATAAATTTACGGCAAGCTGATTGCTCATAGTCCCACTGGGAACAAATAAACCGGCTTCTTTCCCGAACATTCCTGACACTTTTTCCTGAAGTTCGTTTACAGTCGGATCATCGGCAAAGACATCGTCTCCGACTTCTGCTTTCATCATATATTCCCGCATTTCCGGGGTAGGCTTGGTGACCGTATCGCTTCTTAAATCAATCATATTCTTTTTATACTCCTTAGATTAACATTTGATTTGTTGGAATATAAAAAAAGAGATGGTTTTTAAACGGGGACAATTATTTTTTGTTAGACCACAGACGACCGACGACGGATGACAGCTGCCCGATCCCTATATTTTAACGTGCCCAAACAGTTGATTATATATCATAACCTACAAGCCTGAAGGACTTGAATATGAATAGCCACCTGTGAAACGGGTGGGGAACAGATTATTCATTACTGTAACCCCGGATGGGGTTCAATTGAAACGTTTTGAAGCTTAAATTCGCGATAAGATTCAACCCCTTTGGGGTTGGGGGATTATGATAACCTTCCATTCCCCGCATGACATACGGGGCTATTCATATTGATCCCCTTCAGGGACGATAACTTATTGATAATACATTAACATATTAAGAACCACTGCTTGTAAACAATCATAACGCTTTGGTTGGATCCTGAATCCA
>DATFMK010000640.1:0-2310 GCA_035267005.1 Balneolales bacterium | reverse complement strand
CACATGGATCGGGCGGGCACCCAGTTTAACCCGCAGATCATGCATCATTTTAAAGGCCTTTATGAACATCTGACTTCGTGGCATGACCTCATCGAAAAAATCTCCGTGGGTGACGAATAGTCTTTTTTGTAGGGCATGGTGCTGCTTTATCTGTATTTTGCCTAAATTATCAGGGATATACCCGTTGTCGTGATTTCCCCGCACCCAGACGACCCGCTGCTGGAGTGACATTTCTCCAAAGCGGTCCAGTATCTGTTGGTCAGCCGGCTTCATTTTCGCATATGGGTTGTTTATAATATCGCCATTTAAAATAAATTCAATATCTTTAGGAACATTATCAAGAAATTGCATGAAGTTTTCGCGTAAAAAGTAGCGGGATCCGATGTGTAGATCACTGACAACGATAGCTTTCATATTATCCGATAGTTACAGGTTAGAGTTAAACGAGTTTTTGAAAAGGCACTCAAGCGCTTGTTGAATTATACACCAAAAACGCCCGAAAAGGTTATAATAGTACAAATATTTTTAATTTTAAGCACTTTAATCGAATATCGGTTAAATACTGCTAAACTTGATTCAATTCTCAGCGGATCTCCGACCATATTTTATCCCGATGAAAAATAGCCACGACTATTTTTCAGTCGATTGAATTCAAATACAATAAAAAACCTTGATATCCACAAATATTTATGTTGATTTTACCTCGTAAAAATAATAGTTATATATAAAAATTATGAGGTAATTATTACAGTGATTGACTTTTCAAGTTTTCAAATACAAAACCCCTGGCGAAGTGACCTATTTTTACCAGAAAAATCCTTTCGGCGGAATCTGTTGAGCAGCGTGCAGGCCTGGCTCGATGATCCAGATATAATCGTTGTGATCGGATCCCGGCAGGTGGGAAAGACGACTCTTTTATTTCAATTAATTGAGCAGCTTATTTCCAGCGGATTAGACCAACGAGATGTATTCTATTTTAATCTGGATGATCCGATTCTTTTGGAATCCTTAAAATCTCCAGTCGAATTTCTTGAATTTATCGAGCTCAACCGCAAAAACCGGGCATATGTATTTATCGACGAAGTCCAACGGCTCGAAAATCCAGGGCTTTTTCTGAAATATATCTATGACCTCAAACGCGATTTAAAGCTTATTGTTACGGGCTCTTCTTCATTGGAAATCCGGGCCAAAATTACAGAATCTCTTACAGGCCGCAAAAAACTCTTTCAGCTATTCCCGTTTGACTTCAGTGAATTTGTTACCGCCAAATGGAAAGCGGCACCAGAAATTTGCGAAAAGCTGGAAGTGAGCAAAAAGGGCGGTTTCATGGAAATGTTGGCGGCGTTTAAAGCGATTTACCATTCTACGATTGACAACCTGCTGGCCGAATATCTCGTCTATGGCGGCTATCCGCGTGTCGTTTTAGAGCCTAATCCCGAACGTAAAATTATCCATCTTAGAGAAATATTTACCAGCTATATGCAAAAGGATGTCAAAGATTTTTTTCGGATTGAAAACACGACCGGATATAATAATCTTATCAAAGTATTATCACAACAAATCGGCAATCTGGTAAATATCAGTGAGCTTTCAAATACATTGGGGCTACACAAGGCAACCATCGAAAAGTACATAAATATACTGGAAGGTACCTTCATGTTCCAGCGCCTGACACCGTTTTATAAAAATGTTCGGCGTGAGATATCGAAAATGCCTAAAATTTTTGCAATGGATTTAGGCATGCGTAACTTTGCTGCCGGGAATTTTAATGAAATAACGCACCGGGGCGACCGCGGCGAGATGGCAGAAAACTTTGTATTTACCGAACTAAAGAGAATAATTGAGATGCCCGCAAAGATTCATTTCTGGCGGACACAGGCAAAAGCTGAGGTTGATCTGATCGTCGAACTGCCCGATAAAATTATACCGGCGGAGGTTAAGTTTTCAGCAATGCGGTCACCGAAGGTCAGCCGCAGCTTTAAAAGCTTTATAACCACCTACCAGCCGGATAACGGGCTGCTGTTTACAAAAGAATATATCGGGCAAAGCCAGGAGAATAAGACACGGGTCTTATTTATGCCCTTATGGTCATTTTTATTTAATCTGTCGCAGCCAGGACTCTTGTAAGATAGATTGCAGTGATTTATTTCAAAGACGCCAGGGCCTCTCTGGCCTGCTTCAGGTAAACTTCTGCCCCGCTTTGTTCAAAGATGTCTATGGCTTCATTAATGTACGTCTTCGCCAGCTCGTTTTTTTTCTTAGCTATGAACAGAAGACTCAAATCCAAATAGGCCGGCCCCAGCAATCCAT
>DATFMK010000639.1:0-3411 GCA_035267005.1 Balneolales bacterium | reverse complement strand
ATCCCAGATCAAATCCTATCCTTTTTTGGATGCTCTTTGTATCACTGATATCGGTTACTTTCCCAAAGCCAAATACCATTATCGGGAAAGACATCAGGGAGTTGATCAGTATATTTTGATTTATTGCACAGATGGTGAAGGTTGGTATGAAATCCACGACACCCGGCATTTTGTAAAGCCCGGTGATTTTGTTTTGATTCCATCTGAAACGCCTCACCGTTACGGTGCCGATGCAAATGATCCATGGAGTATTTATTGGATCCATTTTGATGGTAAAATGTCAGACGAACTCAATTCCGATCAATTGCCCATTATGAAATCGCTGCATTTCTCCATTCATTATATTCAAGAACGTATCGATATTTTTGATGAAATGTATAATACTCTTCAAAAAGGATATTCTATTGAAAATATTGGTTATGCGAACAGTTGTCTTTGGCATTTTCTGGGTTCATTTTTATATCATGATGTTTTCAAAAACCTAAAAAAAAGTGAAATACACGATCCCATCAACGAATCGATTTCATGGATGCAAATGCATCTTCATAAAAATATTGGATTGGAAGAATTGGCCCATAACGCTCATTATTCGATTTCCCGTTATTCGACACTTTTCAATAAAAAAACGGGCTATTCCCCTATCGACTATTTCATTCATCTCAAAATACAAAAAGCTTGTCAGTATCTGGATCTGACCGATTTTAAGATTAAAGAGATCGCACAACTAATCGGCTATCAGGATCCCTATTATTTTTCCAGGATATTCCATAAAATCATGGGCATTTTTCCTACGGAATACCGGAAAAAAGAGAAGGGATGATTTTTGGGAAACCACGGGCAACAGACCACTGGCCACGGAAATTCTCATATCAGTTATAAAAATAATCAGATCTGTCCAAAACGATACTGAAAAAGCTAGTACGTTGCCCTAATATTTGGACTTTTCATGTTAACGTAATTAACTCAGGAAAGTCGTTTCTATCTTTTTATAGATGGACCCCACCATTTAGGTGGAGCCCATCCGCGAATGGTCATCATGTTATTACTAGGTTTATCAAATTTTAAAATGGAATCATCCCAAATTTTAACCCAATTGTTTGATATATCATCGATGGGTCCACTCCATGCTTTTCCGGAGTGGGGTCCATCTACCTATCCTCTTTATCAAACCGGATCTAAAAAAACGTCACTGGTACCGAACAAGCTTCCATAAACTGTCACAAATAAATAATTCCTAACCGATTCAGGGGGTTTTATTCCATTGGGGGATTGATCGTTCAAATTTTAAAAAAACTGTCCAAAATAAACCGATTATACATTATTTTTTAATTTCAAAAACGTTTTGGACAGCTGTGAAAAATAATTATAAATTAACGTGAGTTCGAAATAAATTCTTCTCAAAACAGTGTCTTGAAATGAATATTTTACTTTGAAGATTTCTTCCTCCGGTCGAAATGACGCGAATGGGTGAAGATGATGTTCCTGTTTAAAAAACATCAATCAAAGACCTCATCCCGAACCCGCTTTTTGGGTAAGAGATCTTCCAAACGCGGATATGAAACAGAAGAAGTCTATAATTATATCGAATTCACGTTAAAATAAAAGTCATTTTTAAAAAATACACATTCATCCAAATAACTGATCAAATGTAAAAATTTAAAGAAACAATCTTTTTGTCTATGGATTTTCATAGCCTATTTGATCACCTCAATCCATACTTTTCCCGGTATCTTTTCAATAAGTCTTTATAAAATGATGGATCGAAAACGTTCTTGCTGAAATTGGTATCGTATCTGGCTAAATAGGAATGAAGTTTACCACTCCAAAAGGAATTAACATGGTGTCGTTTTATATATTCATCAAACTTTTTCGGATTATAATAAGGATTTACGGACGGTATTTTGGCATGCGTCCGGCTTTTCCAGTTATTTAACAAAGCGGACATCTTCGCTGTCCTTCCGGGTAAGGCCTGTGCTAAATTTCTTCTTTCTTCAATATCCGTTCGCAGGTTATAGAGTTCTTCGTGATTATCTCCGTAGAATTGGATGAGTTTCCAGTTCCCATCTCTCATAGCTGAACTTGGTGACCCACCTTGATCGCTATAATGTGGAAAATGCCAGTATAATTCCGGTTGTTCTATGGATTTTTTCCCTTTAAGTAATGGGACCAGACTCACCCCATCTTTCGTTTGTTTTGGCATTTGTGGTAAATCGGCCATCTGCAAAAAGGTGGGATAAAAATCGGTATTGATCACCGGAAAACGACTGACCGATCCGGCCTGCGTTACTCCGGGCCATTTTATGATCAATGGAACCCGAACTCCGCCTTCATAGGTCCATCCTTTACCATATCGCAACGGATAATTGGTCGTAGGCGAACCTTCGGCTGTTGAAAGACCACCGTTATCAGAAGTAAAAACAACGATCGTGTTCTTTGAAATACCTAATTCTTTCAGCGTATTCATAATTCGTCCAACATTTTGATCCACTGAATAGATCAATCCGGCATAAACGGGATTATCCTGAACACTTCTTTCTTTGAAACTCGGATATACTTTCATCCATGGTGCATCTTTCACGAATTGCTGCAACGTATCCAAACCTAACCGGTGCGCTTTTCTCTTAAACTTCTCAATGTATTTTTTCTTGGCTTCAATAGGCTCATGCACCGCATAAAAAGATAGATCCGCAAAAAACGGTTTCCCGGCTTTAGCTTCACGTTTGATAAATTTAATGGTTTCCGTTGTTAAATGATCCGTTAGGAACTGACCTTTGGGACCATTTTTTAATTTGGGATTATTCCATGGACTGAAATATCCGCCCATACCATAATCACGTGGATTTCCGGCCGCCCATCCACCGTAATTGTAATCGAATCCTTCGTTTTTAGGCCAGTATTTCTGTGATAATCCGAGATGCCATTTTCCTGCAAAACAGGTGGCATATCCATGATCTTTCAAAGTCTGAGCAATCGTCTTCTCCGACTTCGGTAAATTCAAGATAAAAGGTTTTTGGATCAATTTCTGATTCGGTAACGGACCAAAAATATTTTGAGCTCCCACAATCCAGTCTGTGATACCGGTACGTACCGGATATTGCCCGGTCATGATACTCGATCTCGATGGCGAACATTCCGGACTGCTGCTATAAGCATCCATGAATTTCATCCCTTGTGAAGCCAAATTATCGATATTGGGCGTTTCGTAAAACGAACTGCCATACGTTCCCAAATCTTTCCAGCCCATATCATCACATAAGATGAATATGATATTTGGTTTTTGGGTTGTCTTTCTATGTGTTTGTGAAAAAACTACTTTGGGAATAATAAGTATTACGAAGATTATGATATAAAAGGTTTCTAAGACAATACTTTTTTTGGGTGGAATTGGCTTCATAATTAACCCTACTATTT
>DATFMK010000638.1:0-2428 GCA_035267005.1 Balneolales bacterium | reverse complement strand
TTTAAAAGAGTCGTTTTACCCGCACCGTTGGGCCCCACAAGTCCGACCCGATCACCTTTACTTATTTGAAAATTAATATTCGAGAAAAGACAGCGATTTGATATAAAAAATGTTATATTGTTTATTCCTATCATATGAGTAGGCTATTATAATTAGTTCACTAAAAACGAATAATTTAAAACTTTTTATGCTCGGAGTTAAAGTAAAAGACAACGAAAGTATCGACCGTGCGATCAATCGTTTTAAAAAAATGATTACACGTTCACGCATCATGGTTGAGTACAAAGATCGACAACAATATACAAAACCATCAGAAGAACGTCGCGAAGCTATGAAAAAAAGCGTACGAGAAGAACGACGCAGACAGCGTGAAGAATTCAGATAATCATATGTAATTTGATCGTGCAAAATTAAGAAATTGGAAATGAGGTATTTAGGCTGTTATTGAAGGAGGTGGACTAAAAAAAATTATTTAAAACATCGGTAATGTTTGATACCTCAATGAGATTGATATTCTGGGTTTTGGATTTATAGTTATTTGCCTTAGGTATAATAATAGATTCAAAACCCATTTTTTGAACCTCTCGAATACGTTGATCGATCTTACTAACAGCCCGCACTTCCGCTCCCAGTCCGACCTCTCCCACAAATGCTACATTCTTCATAATCGGTTTGTCGATCAGACTCGATATAATAGCGGTGATGAGCCCGATATCGCAGGAAGTTTCCGTTAGTTTCATGCCACCGGCAATATTCAAAAAAACATCCTGACTGGAAAAATGAAAACCGCATCTTTTCTCCAAAACAGCTAATAGTAATGATAATCGACGCTGATCGAACGCTGTTGTAGTTCGCTGCGGGACTCCATAACTACTCGTTGCCACCAAAGCCTGCACTTCCAGTAGCAACGGACGTGTTCCTTCCATCGCACAAATTACCGCATTTCCGCTTATAGATGAATCATAATCTGATATAAAAATCTGAGATGGATTCTTTATTTCCCGTAATCCCTTATTATTCATTTCAAAAACACCAATTTCATTGATGGAACCAAATCTGTTTTTAACACTTCGGAGCATACGATAACTGTAATTATTATCACCCTCAAATTGCAAAACGGTATCCACCATATGTTCCAATACTCTCGGTCCGGCCAAATCCCCTTCTTTAGTGACATGACCAATAGCCAATGTCGTTATATGATCCTTTTTAGCAAGCTGAATCAATAATGACGTACATTCTTTAAGCTGTGTAATGTTACCCGGCATGCTTTGAAGCTCCGGTCGATATACCGTTTGAATCGAATCGATCACCAATAAATCTGGTTTAATGGCTCGTGCCTGATTGATAATATTATTCAGATTCGTATCGGTATAAACATGTAAAGCTTTTGAAACAAGTCCGATACGATCAGCGCGTTGTTTTATCTGACTGGCGGATTCTTCCCCCGAACAATAGAGAATGGATAACTCTGGATTTCGTTGTGCGATATGAAGCGTCAGAGTACTTTTACCAATACCGGGATCCCCGCCAAGTAACACGAAAGAGCCAGACATGAAGCCACCACCCAGGACACGATCCAGTTCTTCAATACCGGTTTTAAGCCGCTCGGAGCGCTTGTATTCAATCTGATCAAGTTTTACCGGCTTTTCCGGTTCCAATCCGCTTAATCTTGCTTTATGTTGATTTGAACTCTTTGAGGCCGGTTCTTCGATAACTTCTTCAAAGGTGTTCCATTTATGGCAGGAGGGACAGTTTCCCAACCAGCGACTGGATTTATGACCACATTCTTTACAAATAAAATACTTTTTAGGTTTTGCCATCAGAGAGAAAGATCCGCCTTTTGCTCGTTTGCCAGTTCATGTTCATTATCGTCACCCTCTACATCCGGATCAGAAATATTATCGACCACTGAACGATTCAGATACCAGGTTGTAGCCATCATTCCCAGACCGATACTTATGTAATAACTAATTAATCGCCACATAAATACCGATATCCCGATGAAACCTTTTTTACTCATTAATGGACCCTGAAACAGAGCGAACAGCCCCTCCATACCACCGCTGCCGCCAGGCGTTGGCATAAATAATCCTGCAAGATTCATCGCCATACTGCGGAAGAATGAAAGAACTACATCAGCCGGAAGGAAACTCAAGACAACAATGGTAGGTAACCAAATCCGGCAAAGCCAAGACATTGAGGAGAGAATAAACGCTTTGAACAAAAAAGACATCGGTTTGTCCTTGAGCTCATGCGACGTTTCCTCAAGGATTTCCGCTTCTTTTTCCATTCTACTCCGGAACCGGCGTAAAAACGGTAATCTGAAAATTATCTTTATGATCCTTTTCAGAATTGTCGGGTTAACCAAGACCGCATAAGTTAGTAAAGAGGCGTATGTCAATAACGCAAAATAGATTACAAACAT
>DATFMK010000637.1:0-2575 GCA_035267005.1 Balneolales bacterium | reverse complement strand
CCTGTGCGGCACATCATTTATGGGTGATTATTCGTCCCGGTCCATATATTTGTGCGGAATGGAATGCCGGTGGCTTTCCCAATTGGCTCGCATATAAAGAGATCGGGAATAGAACCGATACACCAATGGATCTCAAATGGTCGAAATATTATTATAACGAAGTATTACCGGTCATTCGTAAACATTTAATCACCAATGGCGGAAATGTCATTCTGATGCAGCTCGAAAACAAATATGATTATTCCCGTCTGCCGGATACGTTAAGAACCCATTATATCCGATCGCTTTATCAGGATGCAAAAAATAATAATATCGACGTTCCACTGATCACTTGCTGGACTTCAGTCGTGCGGAATAATACCGATCCGGTGCTCTCCCAAATCATGGACGCCGATAATTTCTACCCCGGCTATCATCTCAAAGGAGTTGGTGAGTCGATACAATCCATGATACGCACCGAGCCCAATTCCCCGCCAATGATCACTGAGCTTCAAGGTGGGTGGTTTTCTCATCACGGCGGAAAAGCGATTCGTTATCCAAATAAATATGGTTCTAATCAAGTAAACGATTTGACAAAATATGTGATCGCTCATGGTGTTGACGCTTTTAATTATTATATGGGCTACGGTGGTACCAACTTTGGATATTGGGGCGCTGCTGGTATTACGAGTTCTTACGATTATACGGCTCCCATCACGGAAGTCGGCGGCCTTTGGAAAAAATACAGGGCCGTAAAACTGATTGGTGATTTTTTGAATTCCGTGGGAAATCAATATGCTCACATGCCGAAAGTCTGGGGAGAAGCCAGTACAAATACGCCTGGTATTGAGTTGATTATGAGAGGCAAAGATCAACAACGGATCTTGTTTGTGAGAAATACGATGGATACGTCTAAAGTGGCTCATATTTCGTTAAAAGAAGGAATGTCTCATCATCATATCACAGTTCAAATGCCCAAAAATGGGGCGAAATTTCTTTTAATCAATGAGAAAAAGAATGATATCACGGTTAGAAACGCCAATATCCAATTCAGTCAGATTCGAAAGATTGGTAATACGCCTTTTCTGCTTGGATATGGGAAAAATGGAGAACAAGCTAATTTTACCATCGATGGAACAACTGTCCACAAGACCTTAAACGGCAACGATCAGTGGATATCGTCAAATGGCACTTTGGTAGCTTTGACTTCCTGGAAACGGGCAGCTCGAACACGTGTTTTTGGAACGGGAAATAACAGTGTTGCTCTGATATCCGATTCATATCTGATCAATAAAAAACGCATTGACCGGAACCGATATGATTTATCCGTTAAAACACGCCCCGGTGAAGATCATTTTGTAGTGGTGAGTGATAAGAAAATCAGAAGGGTTCGTGCGAACAGGCATCGTGTTCATGTGAGATCTGAGAAAAAGAACGGACTTTATTTAAATTCTTTTACACTTTCCACCGGAAATTCACCTTTTCATTCCATACCGTTACATAAAGCGGAAGTTAAAACAGAGCCGGTTGCAAATGTTCAGCAAGGACAATCGATAAAAATGATGAAAGACGGAACATACGGTAGTTTAGGGATGAATGGCCTATACGATAACGGATATTTCAGTTATCGGGGCACGATACAATTGCCAACTCACGGATTTATTAAAATGAGTTTTTATAATTCGGATTGGCACGGTGTGTACATCGATCACAAATTTATTCCCGAATTATCCGGAAGTTCTTATTCAAATACGGTTAATTTGGAAAAAATCGCAGGAAATGGCGAAAAGTCACATGAGATACGGATCATTTACGAAAATGGCAGTCGGTTGAATTTCCCTGATGTCATTCGCAAACAATTGAAAGGACTTGTTTCCATAACATATGAAAGTCAGATGAAGGATCAGAAGCTTTCGAAATGGAAATTATCACCGCATCCGGCTGGTCCGTTAATTGAAAAACCGGTGGAGTCACGTACCTGGTTCGATGATCGTCACTGGCCAACTTTGAAAGTAACCGACTGGCGGGAGTTATATCAAAGAGGATTGGCCAATCAGACCTCAAGCTGGTATCGCAACTATTTCACTTTGAACAAGAAAGAAGCGAGAGATTCAAATATACATCTCGATTTTCAAGCGGTTTATGGCGATGCAACCGTGTTTATAAATGGTCATAAAGTAACCGAACAAAAAGGGCGATATACGTCATTTAATGTTGCATTAGCTGGACTGGTTCATCCCGGACAAAATTCAGTGGCCGTCTATATCGATAATGAAAAAGGACTTGGAGGATTGTATCGCCCGGCAGTCTTGAAATTCACCGGTCAAAAGATTCCCGTTCATCTTAAAGTCAAAGAAGGATTGAACGGTAAAAATGAAGGATGGACGCAATCGGGACGCGTAAAATCATTTAATGCGAAATCAACAAATATTGATCAAACAATGTCAGATAGCGGGCATATTGTTTGGTATCGGACCACATTTGATTTGAAAAATAATAGAGAATGGCACATTCCAATTGCTGCAAAACTGAAGGCTTCTGGCGATATTCAAATTTGGATAAATGGTCATTTGGCGGGCCGGTATTTCGCGCAAGG
>DATFMK010000636.1:0-8305 GCA_035267005.1 Balneolales bacterium | reverse complement strand
TAATTAATGGATAAAAAGGATTTTTTCTAATCTTATTATTACTACTAATCGTCCTTGGCTTTATATTTTTAACCAGTTGTTTTTTACTAAAATATCCAGCCAATTGAAATGTAAAATTTACATTGTCATAATTTTCTTTTTTTACCTGGGGATTAACGACAAGGTTATGCACTTTGACTATTGGACTACTTTTAGCAATATTATGAATTAAACTAAACAAATCCTGATAATTACCCTGCCCCGAAATATTAGCTGTCGTAATACCATAATCTCTTTTCTTCTTTTTCTTACTTTTTAAGTATGTATAGTTAATATTCAAATTACTATATGATGGTCTTATTGAATTCAAATAAACATACATACTACTGGCATCTAAAGTATCGGGTAATGTTTTTTTAAATTTTTTTAGATATATATTTTTTTTAACAAACTTATCCAAAATTTCATTATACCGATCAGCAATATGTTGATCGTTAGCAAGCTTCTGTTTTTTTTGTTTTAACGTCGATTGAAGTTGTTCAATATTTTTATCCTGAACAAAATGGGTATATCCCCAGCTGCTTCCAATTAATATTCCTAAAACTGACATTAAAATTATGGTATTTCTTAATGCATAAGACATATTACCGCATTTTTATTTTTTCAATTAAATAATTGATTAATCTATTGTTACTTGATTACCATATACTTTCTGTACCATTACGGTAAATTGATATACTTTTTTACCCTTCATTTTATCAACTTGTACATTTTGTAATACCGCCTTCGAAAAAAGATTCGTAAACTGCGGTATACGATTTCTATACAGGCTATATCCCTGAATTAATATTCCCCCTTTTACACTTCTCATTGCAGTTACCCAACAGCTATTAATTTTTTCCATCCCTTTATCCATTACATTTAAAGTTTTTGCCCACGTGTCAGTCCCCTTATCCAAACTCTGAAGTCGAGCTATTTGCTTATTGATTTTATTATATTTTTGACTAATCGTTTGAACTCCAATGACAAGTGGTCTGACATTCTCTATTTTATTATCGGTATATCGTATCTGATTCTTTAGGTTATTGATCTTTTCAATCTTTTGATGGTAACTATAATTGAATAATGCCGGTACCATGGCAATTAATGCTAAGAGTAACATTCCATGCCAATGAAGTTTAAATACCTTTTGCCGATCAGCTATATAGGTGGGAAGAAATGAAAAACCATCAAATGCCGCTTGCTTATATCCGGATGCTGCCCAAGCTATACCAATTGCAGTTGTATAATCCTGATATGTTTTTTTTAACTCAGGTGCTATTTCAACATTTTTCTTATCAAATTGTAAATTTTCAACTATGATATCTAAAAAGTTCCTTTTGAAAAAGGTGATCGCTTTATTACCCAATACATTATTAGCAATTACGATTCTCTCCAGACTGGGCAATTCTCCGGTATCGAGTTGGAATAAGATTTTACTATAAATCGTACTCAATACATGTTTGGATTGTGTACCTTCATTTATTAAAGGTGTAACGGACCAAATTTGATCACCTTTTAAAAATATCAGACGGGTCGTTTTCTGACCCAAATCGACGATACCGGTTATTTCATGCTCTTTGAGTTTGTAGTTATTTCTAATCAACCCAATCAGGGAAACTTCATCAGGAAGAATCTCATTAATCGTTACTTTATCATAAAACAGATCTTTACTCTGATCCATTAAATTCAAAAGCTCGACTTCATTATCATTTGAGGCTAATACAAGAGCTCCGTCTTTTCTTATTTCATAACCGTAGTGATCAGAAGACTTTGTTGCTCCATAGATGGATTCGAGCTTATCATCGATAACACTCGAGAGGACTTTTTTCTTTAATTTACTATGATCCTGATCCTTAATTATCTGAAAAATAGTAGAACCTGAAGGGATATTTAATGCATATTTTGCTTTACTTTTATTAACACTTAAAAGCAAATTATGAACTAACATCGCATTATTTTGCGATTGTTTGCCAAGATTGACTTTTTCATCAGTCTTCACCGATTCGACGGTCAAAACATCCGTATCTTCCTGAACCATGGAATCAGAATCAAAATCTGAAGAGGGTTCCACTAATGTTGTTCCATTTGATGGTCCATCATCTCCGATACCAAATATGGAATCCGTATCCATATCATCAAAAGATACTTCTGTAAAATTATCGGAATTATTATCCTTTATTCCATCGTTTCCATTATCAGTGTTTTGTTTGGCTTCTTCATGTAAGGTAATCTGATCAAGTTTGTCTACAACGATCTTACCTTTTACAAGATGTATTTGGGCAATTTTTAATATATCATCTTCTTTCGATATGCCAACAAATTTTTTCTTACTCATACTAAGCCCCAATTCTTTATGAATTCACGTAACTTAAAAGATCTTTTAAACGCTTTTTATTATTAGCGTTATTCAAAGCTTCTTCTTTTGAAATTTTACCTTCTTCATACAATCGCTTTAAATCCTGTTCCATAGTGTGCATCCCCATAGCACTGCCTTCCATTAACATTTGATAGATCTCACCAATATTATTATTTCGAATAGCTGCTTTCACCGAGGGTGTTGTCATTAACACTTCTTTAGCCAATGCACGCTTTCCATCCAGACTTTTCACCAGTTTCTGACTGATGACGCAGGTAAGTACATCGGCCAGTCGATTACGAACCCGGTTTTGCTCAGCAACCGGTACCTCTCCTAAAATCCGTTCAATACTTTCAATGGCTGATGAGGTGTGAAGTGTACTAAACGTTTTATGACCTGAATCTGTAATTTCCAGGGCGGTCATAATCGTTTCTGGATCACGAAGCTCTCCGATCATTATGATATCCGGATCCTGACGTAATGCCTGAATGGCTCCATCTTTAAAGGATGGCACATCACGTCCGACTTCTCTATGTCTAATTATCGACCGAACCGGTGTATGAATCAATTCTACTGGGGACGCGATAATTATAATATGAGAATCTACGGTTCTGTTATTAGCATCAATTATGGTATCGAGTGTTGATGATTTACCGGAACCGGTTATGCCGGTCACAAGACTCATGCCATATTTGTAGTATTGGAGACTTAAGGCTTTAGCCACTTCCGGATGTAAATGCAACCCTTTAAAAGGACGAATCGTATTGTCAATCCGGCGCATGTTGAGAGCCAGGGAGGCCAGATCTAAATACATATCGGCACGAAAACGCTGTGCATTTTCAGAATACTCATCGATACTATAGGAAAAATCCAAATTACGATTTTGGAAAAGCATTTTTCGCTGTTGCGGCATAATTAAATTATGAAGCAGGAAATCGGTCTCGGTCAAATTATACTGCTCATCCCCTTCGGCAGGTTTTTTCTCACCATATATTCTATACCAAACTTTCCCCCCACAACCGGGACCACCTAAATCGATATCAGAAGCTTCATTTTTTGCCATGAATTTCAAATATCCATCTACGATCTCCCGCAATTGTAAACGTACATTTTCGGGTTGATCATCTACGATCTGCCCTATTTTTTCGTGCCTCTCAATACCGGATACCGTCCTGGGCAATTGATTAATAAGCGGTTTTACAATAGCACTTAATTTATTTTTATCAACAACTTCCATTCTATATTATCTTTTAATCCGCTTGTGGTAAAATTTGATTCTTTAAACTTTAAATCATTCGTAAGTGGAAACTTTTACATAATGCATATTGAGCTTATTTGATAGTTTATCCTGAATAAGCTGAAGAGCTTGTGAGCTGTAATTAATGTTAACATTCCCTTTAATGGTGGCTCCGTAAGAAGTTTGGGATGATGAGGTTCCTAACAATAAGGAGCCATTTAGGTGTATATTTCCATTCGATTGATACGTGCCCCCCATCATGACTACTAATCCGTTAAAATGAAAATTACCGGCAAAATTCATTAAATTTGAATTTTGAATAATCAAAATGCCATATCCTTCAGTAGATCCGGTTAATTTCATATCACCATTAATCACTGTTATCTGTGGATTTGATTCAGATCCAAGATCAAGTCCGCTATAATGTCCGCCGTAATAGGTTTTATCAGCGTTTTGTGCAATTTTGCTAATAATCTTATTTAGCTTTGCCGGATCGAGACTTGAATCTGTGGAAATATTTGGAGTATTACCACCGGCACCTATTATATCGTTTTGTTGATTTTTTTTGAGTGTATTATTAATGGCGTTATATCCATCCTCTCCGGGTACTGTAACCCCAGGAACCGCACTACCCGATCCCTTTGAACCATCGGGATTTGTATCATTTCCATTTATTTGAAAACTTGCACCATTTGCATTAAAATTGATGTTATTTGAATAAAAACTCATCGCAGATGTAATAGTCGGTAAACCTCCTTCACGTTGAACGAGTGTCTGAACGGTCGCCGTATTTTTATTTAATACTGATGTACTAATCAGTTTTAATTGATTCGATTTTAAAGATTTATCACTCGTATTATCGATTATCTGAACACTTGCTGTTCCGTAATCCAACGTTACTGACCAGGGCTGATATCCATTTCTCCAACTGGGATCATTATCCAATTTCTGAATCGTCATATCAATAGCTTCATTTGCCATATTTCTGGCTTGTGCGCGATCAGCAGCGGTCGCACTTCGTTTGACCAACTCAATTTGTCTATTTTGAGTGGATATTTTGACAAGACCCAAAATGATCACCAGGCCTGAGCAAATGAATAACAGGTATCTTCCCATAACTTATCCTATGAATAGGTGAAATGTTAACATAGAATCACTTTTTCAATTTTAAATTGGTCGGAGTAAAAGTATGCTGCCATGTAGAAGTGAAGTAATTCCCATTACTTTTTACCGGACTTTGGCAATCGATCTTTATTTGAATTTGTTTAGCATTCGCCGTTGATGTAGTCTGATGTCCCAAACTATCCAACATTACAATTTGAAAGCGTGTAACACCATATGGTATTTGAGTTTTATTACCATCCACTGTTCGGGTTAGCAAACCAACATTGGGATTTTGATTGCTACTAATGGTGGCCGTTTTATCAAATTTCCATGTAATCTGATTGATGTTACCTTTATTGTACAAATCACATTTAAAGGAAATTTCATTAGGCTCATAGGTTACGATGCCATTTCCATTTACACCGTAACCAATCTTCCGAACATCGTTACTTACTATTTGTGTTACTGCTGCCAAATGTTCCTTATTCATTTGATCGAGTGTAACACCCTCACTATTTGTCATAATTCTACTCTCAATACCAACTATGGCCAATAAAAGAAGGGCCCCTATTGAGAAACTTGTAATTGTAGCGGAACTCATAATTCACTCCAATAATTATTTTTAGTAATAGCTTTTTATGTAAGAAAGATGGACCGGATCCTTCATACTGGGATTCGTGACTTGCACAATCATTCTTTTAAATTTTGTTGGTCCGGTTACATTTTGTTTAAAATTTGAACTACTCACATAATGCACGGTCACTTTTAAAGTGTAGACACCATTAGCTGTTGTATCGATACTGCTATAATTGTTGAAATCGTCAAAATCATTGAAATTGGCATATGTTTCTCCGTTTTCAGGTCCAAGCACTGAAGAAAAACCGGAAGGAACGTTAGAAGGCTTGTTTCCATTTATGGTAGTTTGATCAAAAGCCTTGTCTCTTGCCTTGTTAATCACGTTTTGTGCTAATGAAACGGCCGTAAAATTCAACTCAGAATTAACCTGAATGATGTTATTTCTCAGAAAAAAACCGTTTGCACTTATCGTGATCAGTGAAAAAATGACCATAGCCCCCATAAGTAATATTAAATCTGATTTTCCTACCATAATGTGTTCCTCTCAGTATTTTCAGATTAACGCTGATCATCTAATGTGATAGCAGCTATTTCCTCCATGGTTGTTATACCTTCTTTAATTCGTTCTCTGCCAGAGGAACGTAATGACAGCATCCCATTAGAAATAGCTTGTTGACGTATACCATCTTCGTCAATTTCATTTCCTGATTTTAGGATGATATCCTTGATTTCCTTATCGAAATACAATGCCTCCATTATGGCTACCCGGCCTTTGTAACCGTGCGTACACCGATCACATCCTTTTGCCCGGTAAAAAGTCGTATGATCGATTTCGTCTTCTGTGAATCCAAGACTTCTTGCATAATCCCGATTTAAATCTGTGATTTCCTCTTTACAATGATCACAAAGTTTTCGCACCAGCCGCTGAGCCATTACCAGGTTAACGGCATTTGCAATTAAGAAAGGCTCAACTCCCATGGTATATAATCGAGAAATGGCACTTGGAGCGTCATTCGTGTGAAGTGTGGAAAAAGTCAGGTGTCCGGTATTGGCTAATTTCGTCGCAATTTCAGCCGTTTTGAGATCCCGAATCTCACCTACCAGTACGATATCGGGGTCGTGTCGCAAAATTCCGCGAATTGACTGATCGAACGTCATGTGACTACCAATCTTCAATTGTCTCGCTCCTTTAATGAGATATTCAACCGGTTCCTCAACCGTTAACACGTTTTTAGAAGGATCCATGACAGAGTGCAAAGCAGCGATCAATGTCGTTGATTTACCACTTCCGGTTGGTCCTGTTATAATCACGATGCCGGAAGGTTTGTTGATCGCTTTCAGGAACTGCTGATGCGCGTTATCCTGCAGACCAAGTTTATTCAGATCGGTAATGACTTTTCGATCATCCAATACCCTGATAACGATGGATTCAAATTTGCGATCGAATTCCTCACCTACAATGGGCATAATTGAAACCCGGTAACGGATATTAACCTTGTCTATCTTTCTCTGGATAAAACCATCCTGGGAACTATCGCGCTCGAACCGATCGACGTTTCTTGTCTTATCCTTAACAACCGCGGAAAGCGCCTCGGGACGAACACTATCAACCATATGCCATAAAGTTAACTTTCCATCAACACGGAAATGGATTTCGGATTCCATTTTCCCGCTGGGAATGATATGAATGTCACTAACTCCACGGTGAACAGCCTCGATCAGCATACCCTCAACCAGGGAGTTGAGCATACTCTGATTGATCTCCGCATCTATTTCCGCTTCATCAAGTGATTCATCCTCCTCATCTGGAATTTCCGCTTCTTCATAAGCCAGGTCAGTCAGATTTTCCAGAAACTCATTCTTCTGCTGATAGACCTTTTTAATGAGTTGATCCATGTATTCCATCTGACAATAGACCACTTCGTATTGCTTGAATGGCAATTGTGAGGTCAGATTAGGAATAACCGGATCCGATGGATCGGCAGAGGCAATCGTTATTTTTCGATCATCGGCCTGATATGGAATCGCGTTATGCAGCATCAATTCATCGACTACATCCTTATCAAGCTTTCTGGTGAGATCTTTTATGCGGGCAATTTCTTCTGAAGATATGCCTTCACCATCAAAACGGATTTCGCGAAAGGCAAAAACATCGGCAATAGCTTTCATTACCATATGGCGATCCAAGCCCACATCATCGGATAAGATTTCACCCAATCGACGCGGGGAGTCATCTGATTCAGCCTGCTGAATACTCAGCGCCTCATCGAGTTGGTATTTATTGATGATACCACGTCTTAATAAGATATCGCCAATATGTCTTCTGGTATCTACTTTTGCCATTCCTACAATCCATTCCTAATTCTATATCTCTATTTAACTTCCCGGAACATGTGGTTGAATTATTGCGGTTTCAGACGAAACAACAGTAATTGCTATGAGCGCAACCATGATGAAAAAGTTTACCGCCAGGTTAATCAAATCGATAGCGGCCTCTAATTTATATGAGGTTTGCACTTCATAATAATCCGCCAGTTGTTTGGCATTCTGACGGAGTGCTCCGGACTCTGCTCCTAACTTGAAACGGGATAAGGCTGTTCGTGTAAACACCCCGGTTTCCTCCAAGGCTTCCACGAGTCCCATACCACCACTAAGCATATTTTTTATAGCGATTAACTTGACTTGCTGCTCGATAAATGAGTTCCTGCAAGCTTCTGCTGCGACACGAATGACTTCTATATTTTGACCTGATCCGCTATAAAGGGTGTAGAACACGCGGGAAAATATCTCTAAACTTGTTTTATGAATTAAATCACCAATAACAGGAACTTTAATAATGACTTTGTCTAACCATAATTTTCCCTTTGGCGTTTTTACGTAAACAATAAAAGCGACGATCGGAATAAGCATGCTTAGCGTAATAAGCAGCCAATTATTTTGTAAAAAATGACTGATATGTAAGGTCTCGGCTGTCATTGGAGGCAAAGTAATTTTCATTTTTTGGAACATTT
>DATFMK010000635.1:0-4202 GCA_035267005.1 Balneolales bacterium | reverse complement strand
GTAGGATTGCAACTGTTCACATCTTTTGATGACCTCTCTTACCCATTTTATAGCGGTGGGAATATCATCAAGAGCGATATAGTCAGAGTAATTTTCTACACGCTGAAGAAAGCGATCGGTTAAAATTACTTCCATTTAGATAAATGGTTTTCTATGCGTTGTTTAGCTTCCTCCATGGTGTAAGTCTGTCCTTTCTCAACCTGTTGTTTGGCTTCAAGAAGGTCTTCAAGTAATTCAAGTCTGTTAGTGAAACGTTCAAATTCCGTCACATCCATCAAAACAGCGGCGCTTTTTCCGTGTTGAGTTAAAACGATAGGTTGCTTTTCTTTTTTGAGACGTTTAATAAAATCGGCTGATCTTTTTCGGAACTCCGAAAGTGGTTCAATATCTTTTGAAATTGAAATAGTGTTCATAATGGTATGTTTATGGTCTTTTAATATACTATAAATGTACTGATAAATAGTTCGACAGGCAAGGTGATGTGGTTTGGCTAACGACCCTGCGTTTAAGGGGCGTTTTTGACATGTAATTTAGCAGATAAAACGAAAAATCCGAACAGAAACATGAAAAGGCTTAGCGAAAAACGTCCCCTTGATGCGCGTGTTATACGGCATGATTATAAATTATTTAGAGCTTTTGCACCTTATTTATTAGATTTACAAAAATTTAAGCACTAATCGGAAATAAAATAATGGCAGATCTAACCGTAATTGACAGACGCATGCTTGAAGATTTGTTTAACATGGGAGGAGGCTATGTTTTAGATTTTACGAATGATCAATTTGCAGCTTTTTTTAGGGATTTTAACATCGATATTTACCAAGATCGATATTTCAATGGTAGTGGTTCAAAAGCTAAAAGATTACGAGCTTTTTGGGAGTTAGAGTCTAACCAGAAAGTAGGAGAAGTGCTTGATAGTTTAATGGATTATGTTGAGGCAGTTAAACCATCTGAAGCCGGAGAATTGACCACCAAGCACAGAGAAATAACAGATAGACTACTTCATAGAAAGTCCAATACAAAAACACAAAAAGAAACGGCTGAAGATTTCCTAGATAAACAATTTGGAGAGATTGACCTTTCTTTGCTTGGTTTAGATCCTGGTGTTGAAAGTGCAATTAAACAGCGTATAAAAGAAATACAAATTTCATTAGCCAATAAAGCATCTTTAGCCGTAATTTTCTTAGCAGGTAGTACTCTTGAAGGTCTTTTACTGAATGCTGCCCTTAATGATCCAAAATCTTTTAATAAGGCAAAAGCTGCCCCCTTTAATGATTCCGGAAAAGTACGACCGTTTCCTGATTGGTCTCTAAATCATTTCATTAATGTAGCTCACGAATTAGGAGTTATTGGTCTTGATGTAAAAAAGTTTTCTCATTCTCTAAGGGGATTTAGAAATTATATCCATCCTTATCAACAAGCTCAAGAAGGATTTAAACCAGATAATCATACAGCTGAAATTTCATGGCAAGTTTTACGAGCTGCAATATCAGATCTGACAGGCAAAAGATGATTAAATGGAAAGCCGTATAACGACCCTGCGCATTAGGGGCGTTTTTGAACTGTAATTTAAAAAGATACCCGTAAAATACGAATTGAAATGGTAAAAAGGCCGAGCTAAAAACGTCCCCTTGATGCGCCGTGTTAGGCTGCATCACTTAATCAAAGGTATCTCGGATGGGGGTTATGTACCTTGCACTTAGTACCGGTTGATTTTCAATGAACGGATTTCATTATACCGATGGATAATAATATACTGTTTTGAAGTCCTTAGTTTTGCCAACTAGTTAATTTTCCGTTGTCAAAATACAGATATTTATATTTACCATATTTTGCGAATGGATATATCCATTGTTCATTTACTTCACCTGACGACGTTGTTCTATTAATTTTATCTGGTGAACCGATTGATTCTTTTGCCATAACATACGTCATACCGATCCAGATTTCATGCGCTATTATTCTATGCGCAGCCTTTTTTCCATATTTCTTTAAAAGTCTGGACAATTTAGGATTTGTTTTAATCATTATCCTTTTCTGCCTTTTCTGATAGTCGGATACAATTTGGTTTATATACTCATTTCGTTCAAAAGATGCATAACTCATAAAACCAACTATGCTGTCATACGAAACCTTAAAATATGGGTACTTAAAAAAATTAAAAACTGTAACTGTCTCGCCAGGCTTCACCGCTGTTATTGTGTGATTTGGACCAGTTGGTTTATCAACTATACTACCACCAAGAAAATTAATTTTAGTTGGCACACCCTTCTCTAAAGTTTTTTTTAATACTTTCTTGCTGAGAGTGATTCTAAGAGCCTTTATTTGTTTATCATACTCACTTCTTTCATTTCTCAGTAATTTGATTTTTTTACTTAATGAATCAACTTTTGAAGTTAGTTTTGAGAGTTGATTATTTAAGGAGTCAGTTGATTGTGCATGCAAATTTTTAACACAGAGAAGTAGAAATAAAAGTATAATTGCTTTGGATTTCCTCATGTTCTTTCCAATAATTAAAAATAAGATGGATTATTAAGTTGTAAGGGAAGTTATGAAGTAGTATTTATGTTAATAAAAGTCAGCAGCCTAACGACCCTGCGCATAAGGGGCGTTTTTGACATGTAATTTAGCAGATAAAACAACAAATCCGAACGGAATGATGAAAAGGCTTAGCGAAAAACGTCCGCTTGATGCGCTTGTTATAGTGCCTTTTTACTGATATTGAGTAATTATATTAGTAACTAAATCTTGAATGAATGATATGGCCTTATATTCTTTAATAATAATTGAATTTGGATGTGCACAAGTATTTCTAATTCCCAGTTTTTCATCCAATATCTTTCGTCTATCTTTAGATATTAATTTTGCCACCCTTAGTAATTCAATGAAATCGGATTCTTTTATGTCACTAAAATTTTCTTTAATAGATATATTCAGCTTTTTGTATTTACCATGGGCATGAATAGCGGTATTAAACTTTTTTAAATTATCTGGTATAAGAATAAATTCATAAAGAATATCCATTGCAAGTAACCAGGTTAGCATAACTGCTGCACGATATGACTTTATTTCGAAACAATTAATAGCTTCTTCCAAAAAGCTTTTTTGTTGATCTCCTTTAATCTTTTCCAAAAGCTCTCTTAAAACAGTTGATACCTGTTGATTATGAATTGCACCCAAATAGGTTTCTTCGAGTTCTTTCTTTGCGAACCTATGAAATTTTAAACCTTGTCCATTTGATACAAAAATTGGAGGTTTAGCACTAATAAGCTTAGATACTTCTCTTGATAAATTTGACGGCTGAGATAAAGCTTGTCTATCAAACTCATTTTTAATATCAAGTTTTGTAAAAAAATTTGTATCAAATTCTAAACAATGAAAAAAAGATATTAATTTTACTTGTTCTTTTTGAGTCAGACTTTCATAATCTGAAACTTTATTTAATAGATCATTAACGATTAATTTCATTTAATATGACTAATTTCATGTTCTATAAAGTTTTCTCCGGCCACAGCAACTTTCAAATTGTCACTATTCGCAGTATCAATCCAGCCTTTTCTATTTTTTGTATCTCTTAAGCTCTGACCTAAAAGAGGAACTTTTAAAGATAGATGTTTATAGCAAGTATAGATATGATTAATACCAATATTGTCAAGATTCAAAATTCTTTTTAAATAATAAAGAATTACAACATTCCGCTCAAAATTATTGGTTGCATTATATTTAGAGAAAAAATCTTGAAGGCTTTCATTTCCATTAGGAACTAAATTTAGATCAGTAATTAAACTATAAGACTTAATAGAATTTGAAGATGATTTTTTCCTTTTTTTAGAATGCCTAACTTTTTTACTATAGTAAGCTTGTTCTTCTTTTGAATGCGAATTTGAAGATTCTCTAGGTGGCACCGCAGACGTTCCATTTTTAGTTATTATATGATCTCCTAAATTATATCTGTCTGATAGATACCTAAATATCCTTTTTTTTGAATCATTGCTTAAATCTTTTAAGGCTACATGGCAACTAACAATTGCATCAAGTTCTTTATCATCCATAGTAAATAATTTTAAGTTATTTGTTTATGCGTAAGATAATCAAGATAACAAGATAGATCAAGCTATTTTTAAGATATCAAGCTCAGGGTCATTTGTGGGTGGGGTAAGGCACTATAACGACCCTGCGTTTAAGGGGCGTTTTTGACATGT
>DATFMK010000634.1:0-2341 GCA_035267005.1 Balneolales bacterium | reverse complement strand
GGGGGCTGAATTTTAACCCGAATTATTCACGTAACCCATAAGAAGTAATATATATCATATTGTTAATTAAGGTACTTATAAAAAATATATCGATCCTCGATTTTGAGGACACTAAAAAGAGATGCGAAATTTCGCCTTGATCACGACAAAATTTCTTGGTGAATAATCCGGGTTAATACTTTTATCTAATTCACCACCAACAAATCCCATGCCTAATTCAAGTCTATTGGCACCTTTTCCCACATAATAATTCCCCGTCACCAGTATCGTAAAATATTGCTGCCATTCATTATAAGTTGTGTTTTGATGATTATCATCCCGTGAACCATAGACACTGCCACCTATACGAAATCCAAGATTATTTTTCCAAACGACGTCATAATTCAAGCTATATATAATACTATTACCGAGTAATTCGGCATAGACTGTTTGTATAGGAATACCCTCCTTGGGAACAGGATGATAATATTGGGCGTATAGCCGTTTAGGGAATCCAGAAATGATAAACCCTAAAAAAAGAAATGAAGAAAAAGTTATATAAGCATTTTTAAGAAACCCGCGTATATGGGTCATGTTACCCTCAAACATGAAATTACCTTGTAAATTGGATATAGTGTATTATTTCAATAAATAACAAAGTGAATTAATGCTCGGGTCTATATAATTAGATGAGGCAGAATCAGTACGATAATTTAAATGGGATATCCCAAAGATCAGGTCAACATTTGATTCTGCTTCATCAATTATTGTGATGATTTTAATTGA
Source organism: Balneolales bacterium (assembly GCA_035267005.1). Taxonomy (GTDB): domain Bacteria; phylum Bacteroidota; class Rhodothermia; order Balneolales; family DATFMH01; genus DATFMH01. Next base: position 1,576 of record DATFMK010000634.1, on the reverse strand, counting down.
TGAAAGCGATATACAAATTCTTTGGCATCTGAAGGGTTAAAATTTGCAAGGGCCGGTTTATCGTTATCTTTAATCTTGTCAAATGTCATCAGATGAGTATGATAATACGTAAACGTTAAAGCACCGTTTTCATAATTCACATCTTTAATTTCACTTATGGGATATTCAAGTTTTTTATTTAATAAACTTTGGACATTGGAGATAACAAAATGTGAAAACTTATTTGCCCAATCATTATCCTGATTTTTAGATTTTTCCTTATTTAAGTCTTTGTTTACTTTATCTAAGACACTGGGAGCCAACTTCATATAGACGGTTGAATCACTTAATACTAAACTGATTTTTTGATCTTTTGTAGAGATAACATAGTTTTGATTTTTATCAAAATGACCGTAATTAGATTGTTTCTGACTACAAGAAACAAATATCAGGGCTATGAATACGATAGATAATAATTTCATGATTAACCTTGAAAGAATGAGATGATTAGCCCGAATTATTCACGTTAATAATAAAAATAACACGTATCATTTTGTTTATTAATAACTTATTGGAATATATGTATCCCTCAAATTTGAGGACGTAAAAAAACTGCGAAATATTCCCGTGCTCTGCGTTGAAGAGAAAAATACTTATTCAACATATTCAGATATGTTTCATGCACATTTTTCTCTTCGCCTTGATCACGACAAAATTTCTTGGTGAATAATCCGGGTTAGTACATTTATAAAATTCATACGCTCGATAATAGGAAAAGTTTCTTTGGGGACATCATTTTTTCATTGAAATCATTCTGATTTATGACGGCTGAGCCAAAATCCATATAAAAACAGAAGTGCAATAAAGCCAAAACAGGCAGCTGAAATAATAAGCATGGTAAATGTGTAGTCATCCATAGTTTTATCCTCTCTTAACCCGAATTATCACGTAAGCTACAAGAATGAATACATATCATATTGAAAAAACAATATCTTGTGAAAAATAAAGTTTTCCTCAAATTTGGGGAGTCTTAAAGGAGCTGCGAAATTTGGCCGTGAACTGCGTTGAATTTAATAATGCTTAATCAATGTACCCATGTACATTTCATGCACATTTTTAAATTCGCCTTGGTCACAACAAAATTTCTTGGTGAATAATCCGGGTTAATGATAATAGTATATATCTGTTTATTAGTAACTTATTATAAGATTAAATTAGTTTCAAGTACTTTACAAATTCTTCTTTGGGATGATGCAAAACCTTTTATACAGGATCATTCAAATGAATAAATTATAAATTTTTATAGTACCCATATGATATTGTAAATAATTGATTTGTAATTGATTATTGTTGATATTTTAATAACACGTATTCATTTTATTTCAGGGAGGATTACATGGAAACAAGTGCCGGATTGAGTGATCGACAATGGGCTATGTTATGTCATTTGGGTACATTAACCGGATTCGTCATCCCCTTTGGGAATATTATCGTTCCGGCTGTTATTTGGAAAATGAAAAAAGATGTTTCCCCACTCATTGATGAACAGGGAAAAGAATCCCTTAATTTTCAGATATCGTTATTAATTTATTATACG
>DATFMK010000633.1:0-2082 GCA_035267005.1 Balneolales bacterium | reverse complement strand
CCGGGACGGCGATGGTGATTTTGATTATACTCATCAATAACGTCTAAAGGCGTCATTTCAAACCCGCATTTTAGGTGAGAGATCTTATAAACCTAAATAACGTGAGGTTCGTTTAAGATGTTGGATTAGCTCTCTCAAACTTTATACTAAATCGTCCAAAATGCAAATGCTGCAAATTATAAATGATTTAGATCTTGAAATTTGAATTAAAGATAAGGAAAAGACGTGCCAGTCCGCGAAAGCTTTCAGGACTGACAGGTCGCTATGAAATGTGCCTTATTATATTCAAAGATCCGCAACGTTTCATTTCTTTGAGGATCTCATTCTATTATTATCCAAACCTCACGTTAGATATGAAACTTAATAAGTCCATATTCATACCTATCATTATATCGAACTCACGTTAACCCGAATTATTCACATAACCCATAAGAAGTAATATATCATATTGTTAATTAAAGTACTTATAAAAAATAAACTGATCCTCGATTTTGAGGACACTAAAAAGAGCTGCAAAATTTTGCCGTGCTCTTCGTTGCTCCGAAAGTTTTCGGAGCGCCTTGATCACGACAAAATTTCTTGGTGAATAATCCGGGTTAAGTTATTAAAATTACAATTGGATATGTATTATTTCTTTTTGTATACGTGAATAATTAGGATTAAAAAGATCTATATATTTGGGACTAACGTTAAATAAATTGTAGGTTCAAAAAAAGCCCGGCAAAACCGGGCTTTTTTGTAACTATTCAACCTACCTACAAATTAAAATCATAATTCATCTAATTGATCGTCCTGCCCATGCCAAGAACGGCTGGATTCACTTTAGGATGTTTCTCGTTAGCCAGTGCCAGAATGGTCTGATACATTTTATAGCGGTTCATGATGTCATCAACATATTCTACAGTTTCAATGCCGCGACAAAACCCATAACGGGCGTTCTTGTAATATTTACGTTTCATTAACATCAACAGAGCCCTGGCCGCATTACTCCACTTATTCGGATTCCTATATTGATCCATTACCAGGCGGCGTGCATCGGCAATATGACCGGGTCCGGCATTATAGGTAGCTAATGCGAAATCCCATTGATTGGTAGAATCCATGTAAGCATAATGTTTCAGTTGTTCCTTTAAAATACGAATACCTTCACGAACATTAAGCTTCTTGTTTTCCAGTTGCTGAGGAGTATATTCTGTAAAACGAGGAGATACCTGCATCAGGCCAACAGCACCCGCCCAGCTTTTAGCAGACGGATCAAATTTGGATTCCTGGGCCGCAATAGCCACAATCATCTTCCAATTGACATTCATAGAATCGGCAATCGGCTTAATCAATTTATCATAAGGGGATAAAATCCCTGAATATTTCGATGATGTAGGATTACTAAACGCGTACATATTGTTCGCATTTTTAAAATAACGTTTACGCAATACGTTTAGAAATGCTGACCTTTTAGGTGGATTATCCAGTCCACGCAGTTTGAAATTTTTTGCGAGATATTCATTCATCGCTTTTTTCAATTCCGGGGAATTTTTACGAATCGCCCAGGCAACCGTATCCTGCTTCTCAATAGTTGGTCCTTCCTGCAGTCCGTCCATATAGGTTGCACCGGCTTCATATAAATTATCATCGGCAACGGTGGCCGGAATACTGCCTTGCTGAACACCCAGCATCAGAGCTTCGGTATCCCAGCCGGAAGAAACGGGTTTGATCTTATAATCATAATCAAATTTCTTCTTGAGCCGTTCCAGCGTTTGATAGTACGAACTGTTTCTACGTACAGTTATCGTAATATCTCCCAAACCAGAAATATTGTTGGGAGCCTGCCCGTCCGAATCAGGTAAGACGACAACTTCATTAACCAGATTATATGGCTTTGTAAAATCCACATATTTTTTTCGGGCTTTTGTGATAGCATAATTTGCAGCGATAACATCACCTTTTCCGCTATTTAGAAGATCAATCGGATTTTGTCCATCCTGAACAATGACGACTTCTACACTCAACCCGTGTTCTTGCGCGAATTTTTTGAAAAATTCGTATTCAAACCCCCGTGCTTCACCTTTATGCAGAAAATAAGAA
>DATFMK010000632.1:0-13442 GCA_035267005.1 Balneolales bacterium | reverse complement strand
ATTTTGTTCAATATCAAAGCCTGAGCGACTTCGGAACGAAGCATCCCGAATGCTTTCGGGATTCGAGGATTTCAAAGTTGTTAAAATGCAGATATTGGGTAAAAGAACAGTTTTGCATAGCTTTCTACTATTATAATCTATTTTGAACCTAATCACATCACATATCAAAACTGAATAAAAGTCCAAAATTAATAAGCACCCGGTGTCCATAAGAAACGGTGTTATTTCCCGAGTTGGTTAAAAATGCATCCGGCAGGTGAACATTGAATTTATTCAATCCATAGGCACCGCTTATGAAAAATTTACTTGGAAATAAATAATTGGTATCCAGACTCACACGCAATTCGGCGCCGACACCGGTTTTGATATTCTTCCCAATATTCAGCGGACCACCCCAGCCATTGCCGGCTTCAACAAAAAAGCGTGAGTAAATCTTATCGAGTGTAAAACGTCCATATTGTTTGTCGATGTGTGTTATCAAAGGCATATTGTATGATAATTCGGTGTATGCCGTAGTGATGCCCCCCAATCCAAAATAGGGATAACTCCGCATTCCGCTCAATCCGCCAATGTAATCCAGAAAGAAGTAATCACTTGGATTATTGAAATACGTGAAGAAGCGGGTTTTGAATTCCGCCGTATGGTCTAAAGCACGGAATCCGTATCGAAAGCTCATCTCTACAGAAGAATTTCGATAGGTTTTATAATTGGGAGACAACGATCCATCTTTGATTTCATAATTATCCAATAATTTGCTGGGTTGATAATTAAGGCGTAATTGACCTTTGATGCCCAGCGGAGCGATGTCATCATTCCGGTATGGCGTATCCATATCAAAAATATATGCAGCGGTTACACCGGTACCGATATAATATTTTGAAGAAGAAGCCGCGAGGTAGCTTTTGTATTCGCGGGAGTAAAAAGACTCGGTTTGGACCTGATAGGGAGAATAGGTTAATCCCAATTCAACCAGGTTATAATTATTGATTTTACTGCGCAGATACATATCCGCTTCCCAGATATTATATGCGATATTCACTTTATTGGTATCCGGCAGACAGGAGGAACAGGGAAATTCTTCAACAGATAAACCGTTTTTCACATTTCTCCGCATGTTATATAAATCAACGGTTACGGTGGGCGACCAGCGTCTTTTAATAAAGGGGAGTCCGTCATAACTGACCTCGAGAAAAAGATCACGGTCTAAACTCTGTAACCGGGTGGGTGAAATAAAATTACCGATTCCTTTTGTTTTTTCTGATCCAAATCCGAATAAAGCACCACCATAAATGGAAAAGCGATTAAGGACATCATGCGATGACATATAAAAACCGATTTTGGCATCACGCCATAAATTACCGGCCAGGTCACCAATTTTACCCGCCGTCAATAAACGTCCGTTGGGGCCATATGGACGTGCGTAATTATCAAAGCGAATGACCGGATAAAAACTGAAGGATGTAAAAGTATCCTTATAGGAATATAATTCCCGGGTGTTAGCCTGACCTCTTGTCGAAATATCGAAGTGATAGGTTCCGGTATCCGCTTTGGCAATATCCACTGCCGGAAGCGTATGTAAATCCTCATCATTAAACTTATTGAGTTTGGTATAGGATTGTGTAAATCTCTCCGTATCCGTTTTAAACAATGGATCGTGATAGCTGCCATCTGAATGCATACTGAGTAAAGTGGGTAAGCGAGCCATCGAAATTTTATACCCATCCGCCATATATTCGGCGTAAACCAACTGACCTTTTTCATTTATTGAGGGCATGAAAGCTCCGCCGAGTACGCTCGTTAATTGCTGACGCTTGCCGTTTTGGATATTCATCCGGTAGATATTGTAGATTCCATCCGGATTGCTGGAATAATACAGATATTGTCCGTTGGGACCGACCGAAGGGTCACGATAATCCACAGAATCATCCTTATTATCTTTCAAAACAGATATAATTTTTCTGGATTTCAGATTGAAATGGTAAATGGCTTGTTGCTTTAAATTAGCAGCAGCAAAGTAAAGATTTTGTCCGTCGGGTGTCCAGGAGGAATGATAAATCTGCTCACCATTTTTAAAATGCGTTAGTCTTGAGATTGAATCATTTGCAACATGAAAAAGAACCAGATTTTGCGTTTCATCTTTTTGGATGACAGCGGCTATTGTTTTTCCGTCCGGATTCCAGGAAGGTTCATAAATCCGCTCGCCATGAGTTAATCGTTTTTTCTCTTTCGTCTGTAAATTATATATGTAAAGATCACGATAACTCTCGCCGTATTTTGTCAGAGCATGATTACTGTACACAATCTTTTTCCCATTAGGAGAAAAATCAAACCCGGTCTCATCAATTTTAATTCCCGGATGAATGGCGGCACCATCACTAAACGTATTGTCCCGGCCAATTCCAACATGGTCTGCCTCCCGAATAACCAGTTTAGATGTATCATTATTGATGTTTTTAATGTAGAGATCTACCCGGTAGGTATCATGATCTTTGTTGGAAAGATAGGCCACCGAATGTCCGTTTGGGGAAAATTTGGGATTCAGATTGAAAAAACCTTTGGGTTCAAGAGTATCGGAAGGCGTCCGGTGTACATTGCGAATAGCATGTGTGTACATCGTCTGTAACGTGTCCCGCCATTGAGAATACAAGGTCACCCCATTTGTTCCCGTGGCGATTTTTAAAGCTTTTGAAATATCATTTACCCCTTTTTCAGACAAAGCCTTTGATATGTTATACAGTACATTTTCACCAAACCGGTTGGCCAGATAACGGACAAATGCAAATCCTTGGTTATAAACGACTTCCCGTTCAATACTTGTTTTAGAGCTGAAATTCCCCATATCCGGTAATGAAAGCAGGGAATGGTTCAGCACTCTTGTTCGCAATACCATATCGCGGTGACTGTCCCAGTTATCGTAATGTAAGCCGATTCGCTGAAATTGTGCAGTACCTTCGGCAAACCATCCCGGAATACTCACGCTTGCAAAAGGCATCGTAATAACACCTTTCGGAAACCCATAAAGCACATCGGGTCGGCGAACATTCTCGTACGTAAGCCATTGAAAATAAATGGCAGGAACACGCCGGTTACGCTTCATTGCCGATTGAATCTGAATCATATGTGTAAACTCGTGCGTGATGACATTACGAAACCAGTTGTGGGTTCCACGAAGCGGCATATTTAAAGCCGGTACCCAGATATCAATCATATTGTCGAAAAAATAGGTGGCACCATTCGCGTAATCATCCCGGTCGATCAAAACAATACTGATTCTCGTATCCGGCTTATGGTGATATAATTTCGTAATCGGACCATAAACTTCTTCAGCTACGCGGGAAACAACCTGGGCAACCCGGCTGTTTCCTTTTTGGAAATGGATCAGGAAGTGTTTGCTCTGGATTGTATACCATTTCAACTGATTTTGAGGATAGTAATAGTTAAACGGACTTTCCTGAGCGTAGTCGATTCTTGGAAGCAGAAAGCTCCCTAAAAGAAACAGTGAAAACAGGATGATATGTGATTTCCACTTCCTCAATGAACGACCGCTATTTTAATAAGTTTGCTTTCAGAATGATGGTCTTTGACGGCTCGGATACGCGCATAATAAACGCCATTCCCCCAATTATTCGTTGCGATCCGGATTTCCTGCGGAACATTACCGGTACTTGTTACTGTTCGGTCGTATAATTTCTGACCATTCATGGTTATGATCGTGATATGAACATCAGCCTGACCATTGGTTTCGTATCGAACATAGGTGTTTTGATTAGCCGGATTTGGCCAATTATAGGTCTCTATTTTGTTTAAAATGCGAAATGTTTTTTTGGGAGCATTCCCTAATTCATTCAACGCGTAGACTTTATTATAATCGCCATTTCCATACTGGGAAGACCACTCTGCTTTTTTTGATTTGGGGAAATACCAGGCTTGTAAATCTCCATCCGGACTCACCGCGTATAATGTTTTATGATAAAATACCGGGTGAATGGGTTCCGCGTTTTTCGATTGGATATCGCCAACATAAAGTGGAAAATTGGGAAGCTCCTTAAGTGATTGATCGTAGGCATGTATGACATACGAAACACTGTCTCTCGCTTCGGTTAAAATATCAGGCTTACCATTGCCGTCTAAATCGACGATCAGTGGAGTTCCCACATAATGAGTACCATCAGGAGCATTTTTTGGAAATCGTGATAAAACCGCACCACTGCTATTACGAGCGAGGAGTTGATTGGATTGGGTATCGATATAGAGAAAATCGATATTGCCATTACCGTTGATGTCGGCAAATGCCGGCCAGTTAAAGTTTGTGGATTGAATTATGGGGGTGGCCTGGTAATTCGCATTCATGCCGCCGGTTGCGGAATGTATTAAAAACAGATCATGGTCGAACAGAGCGAACCAACCAGGATTATTTTGTGGCCCGGTAATTAACGAACCTGTATATCTACGCCTGGAATCGACAATCCCAAAAGTATTGGGATTGTCATATTGGTGATTGGAAATCTGAAAATGGTTATCAGATAAATAAGAAAAAACACCATTAACCGGCTTGGATGTCTGGGAAGCTGCCGATTGAATAGGCAGCGTTGATCCATCTTTAATTAAAAGTTGTGGCTTGGTGTAATCAAAATGTAACGTGTCATCGTTATTCGAACTGATAAAACCCAAACTCGATGAAATATCGGTATTTTTCCAAACGGTCTGCCAATTACCGTTTTTATAAGTATAAGCGACCGTTGAACCGGTATCAGTCAAAGCCGCATTATGTGTCAATATTAAATACTTCCCGATATAAGGCTGGTGAGGGTCAGGATACGGTATTGTCGAAAGTCTCTGATTGGCGTTTTGGGTAAGATTAACCGTATAAATCTTTTGGGGAGAAGGGATGATTAAGGAAGTATCGGTATTGGTCGTATAAATTGAGAGTCCCAAAGGATAGCCTTGATTATACGTTTCCGTATTTTGAATATTTCTCCCAATCGTCGTATCGGAAAGAAGTTTTAGCCTGGAGAACCAATCCGGAGCAGTCGTCTTTGCCCGAAAGTTTGCCACCGGCTGATTGGGAGAAAAATCGTAAAATTCAAAATAACTCGGACTCCCGGTGTTGCTACGGTTATTGGGATGCGTGTTGTACCCGAATTTATTTTGATACAATTGTAACGTATCGCCGGCCTGTGTGATTGATGAGGCATCATTTCCTTTAAACCAAAAATCGAAAGCTGTGCCCCCCGTAACGGAACTCAGAAATATGCTCAGAGATTTATGCCCGATATCCTGAGCACCATCCGCTTCCATTAAATTCACACCCTTGCGGTTGATATTATTATTAATGGCGTTTTCAGCTATTTTTTGTTGGATGACGCCATTATCAATATGCCAGATTAAAATACCACCATTCAGGATGCGGTCTTTTTCAATACCATTATTGACATTGCCGCGATCCACACCACCGGGCAGACTCCAGTCGTAATCGTCAACTTTTACCACGACACCCGGTTTCAAATCTTTAATGATGCTATCAGGATATTGCTGATTAAAATAGCTTTGATCAGAAAAATGCTGTTGAACGAGTTTCCCATCCGGCTGCTGAATGGTTAAGGTAATTCCATTTTTCTCCGGATCCCGGTCCCTGTTTTCAACCAGAAAATATTCGTTATTGGAAATACGCTGCCGGGCAATGCTATTGGGTTGATGCAACGAAGAAGCCGGCAGTGATATCTTTTTATTGGGATTCAGTGAGATATCGAAAGGGGTTTGCCAGCCCAAAAATATTTTTTCCCAAGCAGAGGGTTCGGGAGGAAATAGTCCCTGATATGCGAAAAAACTTTCGGGATCCATCAACCCAAATCGGCCGATTCCTGAAGCCCCGGTGTTGGTATTATATAAATCCGGCAGTCCCAGATAACTGCCAATGGTGGCGCAAAGTAGTCCATTCATAGAGAATTGCAGGATATAACGGGAACCGCTGACATCCGTACCCAGATGGGATTCTGTTTCGGGCATGATGATGGAATTAGTAACATTAAGTGAACTATTCCCAATTGGAAATCCTTTGAAACCGGGCTGCTTGAGTAATGACCCAAGACTTTTCTGACTCAGAAAAAGCGAAGGAATATCTTCGGGCGTATGATCCAGTGATGTTCCGGTGAAATCGAATTCGCGTCCTGTGCCGGCGTGAAATATCACAAAAACGGTATTGTTTTCCTGTAATCCCGAAGTATCGAAACCGCCTTCCTGGTTGACGGCCTGCCAGGTATCTCTGACCAAATCAGCTAATTTGTAATTTTCGGCATCCGTTTCACCAAGTGGGGAATAGGTCGCCATCTTATTATTCAGGTGATAAACTTTGGGCAATAAACGGTAATCGATGGTAAGTTTTCCATTCGATACCTCATCAAAATAATTTTTTGCAAATTTCAAATGGGCCAGGAAATAATTTCGGTCATGAGGCAGGGGATCGATCGTAATGTTTTTGGGATTGAAATAACCGCTTTGAGTCGTGTCTTTGATGGAAGTTCCAAATTTACCATTTCCACTGGTAAAACGAGTGTTATCGGCCTGAAAATCGACCATGACAGCAACAATATGGATGGTACCTGTTGATGCTGTAGAACTCAATTGTTCGCGAGAACCCTTCAATAAATCAGGAGCAAAGGTGATGTTATGTTTTTTTTGCTGCCCATATGAATAGTTATGCGTTATAAAAAGCAGAAGCAGGCATAAAATGGTCCTGCTTCTGCTACAATAAAATCCCGAAAGCATCAAATAGACTTCCCCGCTGAATGATTATTTAAAATTCAATAGTACGGAAAAACGGATGGTGTTTGCAAGAGGATTATTGTTTTGCAGGGTATAAATGTAACTGAAATCCACACCAAAAATATTATAGCGTAAACCGGCACCAAATGTGATATAACGGCGATCACCATTTTTGGGATTTTCATAAAAATAACCGGTTCGTAACGCAAATTTCTTATCGTACCAATACTCAATTCCCGTACCGATCATAATCTGATCGAGCGGACTTAACGTGACATATTTACTTCCGTTAAAACGTGTGTAAGAACCCCAGGAATTAAACAAAGCACTTGTCACACTCATGGAATTACCGGAAGTATCGTTACGGGCAATCAGCTTACTGAAGTCGTTAGCAATGGTAATAGTGTTGTAACCGTCTTTATCCAGGTTCATCGTATAAGACCAGCCTACACGTAGAATCGTCGGCAGGGGATCTTTTTGAGCGTTATCGGAATATTGAATACCCGGACCAAGGTTCGATAAGTCGAAGCCGGCATTAAAACTGGCTTTTCTGTTGGCCACTTTAAACGGACTGGTTTTATACAAACCGGCGATATCAAAGCTGACGCTCGTCCCAAGCCGGGCTTGTTGTCCGCCTACGGTAATACCAGATGGAACCAGGTTACTGTAAATGAACCGGGCACCGGTACCGAGTGAAAAATGAGGACTGAGTTTAAATCCGTAAGCTGCGCCAACCGCAAACTCATAACTTCGAAAGGTTCCCAGGTTATTCCCTTTCTCATCAGTGTAAGCCTGTTGTCCGAGGTTCAGGAATGTGACATCCGCGCCAATTGTACCAATTCCGTTGACATAATACTTACCTACGAGGTAGTCATAGAATAAGTCGGTATTGAATTGAGGCAGCCAGTTTGAGTGTGTAATGCTAATTTGGTTCCCTTTTTGAAAGGCAAAACCGGCTGGGTTCCAATAGATAGCCGAGGCGTTATCCGCGATTGCTACATTGGCATTACCCATACCCGCGGCACGTGAATCCGGTTCAATTTGTAAAAAAGGAACCGAAGTGATACTTACCTGGGCATATCCATACTGAATGGATATCAGTGTAAATAATGTGATGATTAGGAGATATCTACTTAGCTTTCTCATTGGTCTGTTTTCCCGCTTATTTTTCTGTAATATATGGATATTTATCCATTTATTGGTACCATTCATTTTTATTAATGTATGATTACAAGTTTCTCAATTTTACGAACCGACTGTTCGCCTTTAGGAGTATCCGCTTTAACCCTAACTACATACAAGTAGGTACCGGTTGCCAATCGGTCATCATCATCGTCGCGACCAAACCAATCGATACTGACGTAGGGCGAACTTGTGATAATATCATCTCGCTCAAGATGCGCAACGGGCCTTCCACTTAAGGTATAAATACGGATGCTAATATTCATGGGATTTCCCGGCTGATTATGTTCGATGATAAACCGGGTTTTATTATTCATGGGATTTGGAAAGTTATAAACTCTCGGAATCGTTAGCTGATTGCTTTTGGCTACACGGAACGATATTTCATCAGTCGAAGCATTATTATACACATCCCATGCTCTGATACTCAATGTATAATCGCCATTTGAAAGATTATCAAGCGGGTACACAATTTTACCACTTGTGAAATCATTCAGATTGCTTGTATAATAATCATTAAGCACAATCGTCTTTTCCGGTTTATCGGGACTGTCAAGTTTGGCAATAAGCTGATGTCCCACACCGGTACCGGTCGTATTTATTCCGGATGGATCATTCAAATCAACAATTAATTTGGGAGAATTGCCAACCATGCTTCCATCCATAAAAGACGGATCGTTCAGATAAGCGTCGATCTTCGGACCTTTCTTATCATTTGAGGCATTAGGGTTGGTTCCTCCAAGTGTAAAATTATTAAATTCACCGGATGCGTCGGTGTTCGGTTCCTGGGCATAAAGTAATATTTTACCTTTCCGGTTTGAATAAGAAATGTCTTTAGGGACGATAAAGTTAGCTGAAAATTGTCCGTTTTTTACACTGACGCGTCCGTTGAACAAAATATCACTTTGTACTTTATACCGGCAGTCTTTGAGATAACACCCATAGGTCTGCATCCAGCTTCTGTCAGGCAATTTGACGTATCGGCTCGCATCATAAACTCTGACATTTACCTGACCATTGAATCCGGCATTAATCGTACTGTCACTATTCATTACATCACCCTGAATATTAACATGGTCAAGGGCATGAATTTGTAATGTACTGTCTTTAGAAGTGGCTACATTATTTATACGGGTGATATCCATTTTCCGCTGTGGCAAACCTATTCGCATAGCTGGGTCGCCTAATAATATAAACTTTCGGCTGTTAAAACTGGGTCCGGCAATGCCGGTAATTTTTGTAAGACGATAGATATTCCCAAGTCGCCGGGGTTCCCCATTCTGGGGATTCCTGGAACTCATATAACGTGTTAAAATACGATTTAAACCGAAATTAAGGCTATTAGGATCCGAGCTCGTGTAAACAACACGTGTAGTGGTAAACGCCGCTACCATACCACCATCGGGCCAAAAGATCGTTTTTTCGGCGCCGGATTGCTGATCGGTATCATCATATCTTCCAAACTGACAGGTAGCTGTTACAAAAATGGAGAGTTTGTTTTTATTGGTGAACTGACTGATATCGCTTGAGGTGAAAAGACGTTCATCAGACAAAACCTCTTCCGCTCCGTGACCCGAGTAATTGATCACCAGCGTGCCATTATTGATACTGTTGATAAATGCGTCGGTGGCTTGTGGAATTCGGCGTCCAGCCGTAGTGTTTTCGACCGGATAGCTGAACTCATAAACTTTGTTGACATGTAATCCTTCTGTACTGTTTTCCACAATAGAGGAGGTGGAATCGGCATTCAAAACATGTAGGTCTCGGTTTTGGTTGGGATTGGGGTAATCGTCATCAGCCGCGAAAGTAAACAAAGTCTTCCAGTCGCCATCGTCGTTGTTATTAGAATAAGATTCAATCTTACTCACCGCAGTTTGTGCATCTTTCGTCGTTTGTGCGGGAATGCGCCCAATACCAATATCCAGAAGCTCCGTGTCGTTTTTCCAAACCCCTTCATTGTTATCCAATAATCCAAAATAATCGTCACTTGCAAAACTTTCGATACGCTGTAGCGATTCTTCACTCTCGTAAGTGAAGACATAATTGGTCATGTTGGGATTTTTTATGATTCCTTTATAATCGTAGGTCGTATTGCCAAATAACAGTAAATAATCGGGAAGATGCTGAGTATCATTTCCGGCCAGTAAATAAAGGAAACGCATGAAATCGCGGATAGCCACCGGATCAGGGACGCCGCCCGAAAATTCATTAAAAATTTGATTTTGGGTAACCACAAGCGGAGTCAGTCCATCATGGTTTTTGTGATACTGGGCCAGTTCATTAGCCTGATCGAGAAAATTGCTGGCTGTAACGATGATATAATTGGGATAATCGCTGATTCCGTGAAGATTCTGATTGGGAACAAGGGACCCTTTATCCGGTGTATAAAAATTTGTTTGGGCGATAAATTGATGTCCGGCTGCGTCCGTGGCTATGCAGTTATAATTATCGTTACTGCTACTTAAAGCCAATAATTGAGGATTAACGGGATCGGTGACATCCATAACCACCGGTTTTGTCTGAAAGCCGGATAGTTGATAATCATCATAATTACCAGTTTGACCATCTCTGGGTGAATAAAAAATTAAACGGCCATTTTTAGGAGTCAGTTTGCGGTTAAAATTGAGTTGAACCCAATCGAGCCAGCCTTTCGCGGCAGAGGAGGAGTTACTGAATGTCGCGTTTACGGTTACAATATTATTGGCTATTGAGAAATTATTAACGTTTGTCGTCAAGGTATTTTCATGAGCGGAATAACCGGTATCTCCATTTAAATCATTTATTGGGTTAACGGTTATTTGTCCCACAGTGGTATTATCAGCGGAAACATAAAATGTTGTATAATTCGTCGATCTTGCCGCAAAACGGATTTGAAAATCAGCAGATTGATTGGATATAATGCCCGGAATCGTATCTTTAAGAATAACCTGCGAACGGGCAAAACTCTCATTGGTAAACGTCTGACCCAGCCATTGAGAACCGGATTTCATATCATTTTCCGATTTTGTCAATTCCTGTTCTTTCCAGATAAAATCACGAAAAGAGGTCAGAGTCCTACCTGAGGAGAGTCCGTTATTGGAAGGCGACAAACGTTCTCCATTTTGACTCCCAACTGTAAGGAAAACATAATTAAAATTACTATAGGGATGAACCCGGTGCGAATACGTTTGACTACTCGTATTGTAAATTACGCGATTCGGACTGTTTCCGTAAAACAGCACGTAATCATTACTATTAAATGTACCGTCCGATTCACCAGAAACAATAATCGGTATTTGTTTGAATTGCGGACGCGGAATGGAATTGGGGTGTGGCAATTCATAGCCATTGGTCCCCCATATCTGGATTTTACGCGGATCGATGTTATTCACATCAATACCCAGATCACTCAAATAGGAACGAGTCAATTTATAAATGCCGTCTTTTTGTATCGGGATTTTATACCATTTCCCGGTCGATAACGGTGAGTCATGCGTGGCCGATGTACCAAATTCCTTTGTCAGTTCATTGAATGAAACGGTTCTTTGTTGATACTGGGTGTTTTCTCTTTTATAAACTCTGATCTTAAGATATTTGGTTATCAACAGCGTCTTTTTCCCGCTTGGCCGGCTTATTTGAATTCTCAAACTCGCAACAGGATGTTTACGATATATGCCCTTGCTAACTACCTGAATAAGTGGCGACGTTTTAGTCTGACTTGAATTATTATTGCTTACTGAGTCATTCATGACTGGAACAATAGTCTGTTCAAGTACGCGATATGCCTGAGAACCCTGATTATAGGGTATAACGATATTAATTGGCGACCCGGCAAACAGACTGTCATTCGAAATGACGTAATCTGTAAATTGTGGGGTTTCCGCGTCGATTCGCAGTGACTGTGCTTGTAATCGCACTGCTGTGACCAGGAAAAGAAGCACTACGAATCCCCTCAAGTAATATAGTATACTATTAGAGCTCAATTAGAAATGACCGACTTGCGATTGATTTACGAGATTAATGAGTTTATATAAAAATATTTACTTTTTTAGTATCTATATATCGCAATAAGCTCTGTAATTTGATTTAGGGATTAACTCTTATGCTTAGATAAACTTAGCTTGCAGAGAGAATATAATCAAGAATTATTAAACATGTTTATAAGATATCTACTAATTTGGCTTAAAACTGAGCAAAAAGGGGTTCTTTCGGTGAACCCCCAATTCACTAATTCATCATTTTCAAATCATTTCCACAACCATAGCAGAAGCTCCGCCTCCGCCATTGCAGATTCCGGCACAGCCCAGTTTGCCGTTGGTTCTTTTCAGGGCATGTAATAAGGTTACCATAATCCGTGCTCCGGAACATCCGATAGGGTGACCCATGCTTACGGCACCGCCATGGATATTTACTTTTTGGGGATCGAGTTTCAGCAGTTGATTGTTTACGAGTGAAACGACCGAAAAAGCTTCGTTGATCTCCCAAAGATCCATTTCTTCTTTAGATTTGCCTGCTCTTTTTAAGGCGACGGGAATTGCATCAGCTGGTGCTGTGGTAAACCATTCCGGTGCTTTGGCGGCACTTCCCTGACCTAAAATACGTGCCATGGGCTTGAGGCCTAATTCATTCGCCTTGTCTTCCGACATAACGAGAAGGGCAGCAGCACCATCGTTGATTGTGCTGGCATTAGCGGCAGTAACGGTGCCTTCCTTTTGGAAAACAGGTCTTAAGTTGGGAATTTTGTCGAAATTAACCCGGTTGACTTCTTCATCCTTATCGACTTCCGTTACATTTCCTTTACGGTCTTTAACCTGGATTTTGACGATCTCATTATCAAAATATCCTTCTTTTTGTGCTTTTTGAGATCTTTTATAAGATTCAATTGCAAAATTATCCTGGTCTTCTCGTGAGAATCCGCATTCTTTCGCACAAATTTCTGCGGCATTACCCATATGAAAATCCTTGTAGACATCCCAAAGTCCGTCTTTAATAATTCCGTCTACGACCTGGCTATGTCCTAACCGGGAGCCAAACCGTTCTTTGGGCAGATAATAGGGGACGTTGCTCATGCTTTCCATTCCGCCGGCGACAATAATATCCGCTTCACCGGATACGATTTGATTATAGGCAATCATAACGGCTTTCATCCCGGAAGCACAGACTTTATTAACCGTCGTGCTGGGAGTGATTTCGGGTAAACCTGCTTTTAAGGCAGCTTGCCGGGCGGGGGCCTGCCCAACGCCTGCTGTGAGTACATTGCCTATGACAACTTCATTGACATCTTCCGGTTTTAAACCACTTCGTTTTAATATTGCCTGAATAACTGCCGCGCCCAGCTCGGGTGCAGTAAAAGAGGTCAAACTACCACCAAAAGATCCGATTGGTGTACGAGCCGCCTCAATGATGACTACGTTTTTCATAATAATTCTAATTTTTTAAAGATTAACTATATCAGTTTTTTTAATCGCTCTTGAGATAAATATCGTTTAATATAATAAAACTCTATAAAAGCGCTTTTT
>DATFMK010000631.1:0-2874 GCA_035267005.1 Balneolales bacterium | reverse complement strand
GACCTTGCTGTTTTCAGCCAGTGCCCGATAACGCTCTTCACTTTTCTTAAGGGCTTTCTCGGTCTCTTTTTTGTAAAGCGCAACTTCAATGGCTGCCTTAATTTCCCGGTCTTGAAAAGGTTTTAAAATATAGCCGTAAGGTTCAGCCTGCTTGGCTCTATCTATTATATTATCTTCGGAAAAAGCTGTCAGAAAGACCACCGGAATACCAAGCTCATCCTTTACGATCTTCGCTGCAGCGATACCATCCAGCTTGCCCGGAATCATAATATCCATCAGAATCAGATCGGGTCGAAGACGCCTGGCTTTTTCCACAGCCTCTTCACCGGAATGAGCGACACCCGTGATATCGAATCCCATAGTTGTCAGGCGCTGTTGAAGTCGCAGGGCAATGACGACTTCGTCGTCTACGACCATTATTTTGTTTGCATGGTCCTCGCTCATTACAGCCTCTTGAAAGCTATGCAAATATTTGTTTCGTCATTATGGATTACACCCTTCCATCAAATTCAATTCCCTGCTTTTTCAATTTTCACAGGTATGATCCGGTTTTACAGGAGGAATAACTTAAATATTATTTATAGCCAGTTAAAAGAAAAAGGTGCCTTGGAAAAACTGGATTTCCTGTAAAAACAGATTAAACTAGCTTTCTTCAACAAAAAGATCAAGACTTAATTATTGGGGATTAATTGCGCACTTAATATACCCATTCAATCGGAAGTTAAAAGAAGAGATTTGAAATTAGCGTTCATAGCCCCCAAGCCGATCTTCATTCGTAAATTCTTTCTGTGAGCTTCAATGGTTTTCGGTCATTACAGCCTCTTGAAAGTTATGCAGATATCAGTCCCGTCATCATGGTTGAACCGTATCTCTCCTTTTAGTTGACCGGCCACCAAATGTTTGACCATTTTTAACCCAAGGCCGTCAGCGTCCTTTAAATCCATCCCCTCAGAAATACTGTCACCATCATCCTTCACCCTTAGCAGAACGGTGTTGTCGTTTGAATCGTGAATGGAAATCTGAATCTTTCCTTGCACGCTGTCTCTAAAAGCGTGTTTTAAGGAATTTGTGATCAGTTCATTTATAAGCAGGGCACAGGGAATGGCCTGGTTTACAGAAAGATAAACCTCGGAAGTTTCTATCTCCAGGTTAACCTTCTTTTTACTTCCATAGACAAAGAGAAGATGTTCCGCTAATTCGCTTATATGTTTTCTCATGTCTACTCGACCAAACTGATCGCTTTGATAAAGCTGGGAATGAATCATGGCCATAGAATAAACCCTGTTCCTCGAATTGAGCAAAAGATTTCGTACCTCCTGGTTTTCAGTATGCATGCTGCTCAAATCGAGAAGGCTGGAAATAATTTCGAAATTATTTTTTACGCGATGATGAATTTCGCTTAAAAGCAGTTCTTTTTCTTTAAGAGACGCTTCTAGTTGTTGTTCTATGAGCTTGCGATCTGTTATGTCTCTTACTGAAGAAATAAGAACATTTCTCCCTTTATGTTCGAAATAATTGGCAGTAATTTCTACGGGAAAAACCTTACCATTTTTCTTTTTATGATGTATCAAAGGGATGTATTTTTTGCGGCTTTGTATGTTTTTCTTTGTTTGATCAGGTTCTGCCGAAAAATCTGTATTTTTCTTGGATAGTATTTCTTCTTTAGTGTGTCCATAAAGCTCGATAAACGAAATATTGACATCGAGCATATCTCCAGTTTCTGAATCCGTTAAAGCGAGTGCATCTGATTCCAGTTCAAATAA
This sequence comes from Balneolales bacterium, assembly GCA_035267005.1. GTDB lineage: Bacteria > Bacteroidota > Rhodothermia > Balneolales > DATFMH01 > DATFMH01. The sequence continues at coordinate 1,111 of DATFMK010000631.1, read as the reverse complement.
CTTTCGATATTTTTCCTCACTTTCACGCAAAGCATTTTGAGCTTGCTTTCGCTCCTCAACTTCCATTCTGAGTTCGGCATACGTATTGTTGAGCCTTTGTGCTAATTTATTAAAATTATTTGCCAAACCAGCGATCTCGTCACTGCCCGCTATCTCAATACTTCCAATTTTTAAATCATCACTTTGCTTTTCGACGTCTGAAAGATGCTTTGAGATATTGCTCAAACGATCCGTTATTACAAATTTGAAAACAAATATCAGAGATGCGCTAAGCAACAAAATGACTGTCCCCAAAAATCCAAAATTTTTGAATTTCTCACTCAATATTAGTTTTTTGACGGTATCGCTGGGGATGGCAACGGTATCAAGGCCGACCACTTCTCCAAGTGAATGGTAAAATGATGCGTCCGGACCATACCTTTTTATCATTTCGTATGGTGCGTCAGCCGGATTACCATGGCAGCGAAGACAGGATTTTTCCATTCGCATGGCACTGAATGTTGCAATGTAATTCCTGTTGCCGATGACAATTTCCCCCGTCCAATCATTATAAAGAGGGTTGTCATTAAAATACTTGATCATCTTAAATTCTTCAGGACCTGCCTGGTTAACGGGATTTCTTGGGTTTCCGGAAGCAAATTTGATGATGTAATCCGGAAACTTTTTACGAACCTTTTCAAATATATGACGGGCGACATAGCTGGTAGACATGGTCTCCGGAATAAATTTTTTTTCAGAAACCAGACGAAACATAAGGGGACGAATTGTTTCAGCCACATACTCACGGATAGCAAGATCAAAAGTTAGTGCAAGACCCAATTTCTGTTTTGTTAAATTTTCAATATTTGAAGTCACAGAACTGTACGATCTTTGGAACAATATCGCTGAGCATATTAAAACAATCATTCCAACAAAGATTAATAATTTTAATTTTATGCTTTTCATTTTTCACCTTGAGTTAAAAATTTTAGTTCTTCTCCAATTTAGTTGGAGAAGAGGGTCCAAGGATTCGAGGGGTCAAGGATTCAGGGGTTTGTTTTCTAAAGACTTTATCAGTGCCTTTAACATTCTTTCGATTTCTGCGATGTCTTTTTGTAGTGTACCCAATTCA
>DATFMK010000630.1:0-2175 GCA_035267005.1 Balneolales bacterium | reverse complement strand
AAATTTTAAATAAAGTATCCATTCGTGGACTTGTTAAAGTAGGTGTAAAATTATCATCATAAAGTATGTAATCTCCATTAGTCTCAAATTTAAGAGTACTCCTAGAACCGCTTCCAAGTTTATTTAAAGCAACAATTTTATGACGGTTTAATATTTCTCTATGAATAAACCATGTTAAAAATGTTTTAATTGTCCCATTAAAAAAATCATGTTTTTTTATTTGAAGTGTTTTATTGAGAAATCCGCCATTGTCTGTTAATCCTTTATTGTTTAATAGATTAAAGAAACGAGTTAGCCGTTCTTCTTGCATATTGAAAAGCATTAATAATATTTCTAAAGCGTATCTACCTGCCAAAATATCATTATGGGATTTAATCGTCTGATCTATTTTTGATATCAGATTTTGAATAGAATGAGTTTTTATTGGTTTTAATAAATCTGTGAATGTAGTATTAAGGTCGATATCCGATTTTTTGCATACTAGCTCGATAAATTCATTTATTAAATTCTCTTTTTTGCAAATCCCATTATGTTTAGTCGACAAGTAATTTAATAGAGACCAAAAAATTGTTCCACAAGAGTATTGCCAGAATTCATTCAAACGATATTGAAACCAACCAAACTCTGTTGTGAACGAATCAAAAGTTTGAGATGTCACTTGTTCAAAAAGGTCATTCAATAAATTAGTGCTGGTTATACCTTCTGCTAATTTCTTCGATTTATTTAAAATGATTTGAATAGTTTGGTTTCGATGATTGTCGGATAACTTTTCCGTTACTGGCTTATCAAATCCATGAAGTAAATTATAATAATTATGCCATTCATCACTACCGTAAGTAATATGAGTTAAATTAAATGACTCGTATAGTAAGTCAATATCTTTAATTTGTAGTATGCCTTTATCAATGACATTTAAAAAGATCTCTTTTGCTGAATATTTTAAGTTATTGTTAAAACTGTTTGCAAGTTTCTGACCTGTCAAATACTCCTTTTTTTGTGTAACAGTATAGATTGTTTGACCATCTTTTTTCCCTTCTTTAATCAGCCCCAATAGGCGAATTGAAGCTTCATAATACTGTCCAAATGCACCGGTTGAATATTTCCAATAACTATTATTACTTTTAGGATCATCTGTATAGGGTTTTAAATCAATTATTGATTTATTTTTAGAATTATCTAGTATGTCTTTGGCTTTGTTACTTCCTGTTATTTGTGAAGCATCGGGCTTCTTTTTATTCATTACCAAGGCAATAGTTAGTTCAGCTCTTCGAATAAATATACGTTGATCTTTTTCATTATATTTATCTTGATTTATTCGTGCATATTCAACTAATAGCCAACAATAAAAACCATAATAACGAATACGATTTGTAAGATTGGTAATACCAGGCAATATAGATGTATATATTTTTTCAGAAGCATTTTGATGACCTAACGGGTCAAGTCCCGTTATTTTGTCAAATTGTTTCCCCCAAAATGGATAAATAGCTTCCCCATTTTTTAAAGCACCCTTTTTATTGCTACTCATTAATTCAACAATTCTTATTAGTAGTCGTTTTTAACATCTGATAATTCAATAGATAAACATAATTAAACATGAGTAGAATAAGCAATTTTTAAGAAGTTAATTTCTCTAAAAAGAAATTTATATAGCCTCTTTCAATTGTGTCTTCCATCATATTTCTGCATATTATTTCCACTAAAATCATTAAGGATCTTTAAACTCATTATCCGGGGGCTCTATATAAATTATGTCTGATGAAAAAAATCCTATTCTGAATAACCCTTATCTTGAGCCACAGAAGCATTATGCCACAAGAGAGGATGGTTCCTTAGATTATGAAGAAATAAAAGATGAGAGAAGAATATTCACCCCAGACTTAAACGGTGCCATGCCAAATCGTGCCGGGGCCCAGAAAGATGCTTTTGATATTAATGATACGGCTATCCAATATGAAACTCATCTGATAAACAGAATCCGGTATGAATTAAGGGATTGGAGAAAACAAAATTATCCGGGTACTACACGGGTTACCAAAGATCTTTTAAATCACTGGTTTCTAAGATATAAAGACGAGCCCTTAAAAAATCTGTTCTTTGCACAGCAGGAAGCTATTGAGGCAGCTATCTGGTTAAATGAAGTAGCTGATAAATCTAATGCCGGACAAGATATTT
>DATFMK010000629.1:0-2377 GCA_035267005.1 Balneolales bacterium | reverse complement strand
GCGCTTAAGGGGCGTTTTTAGAATATAATTTAGCACACAAAACCAAAAATCCGAACGGAACCATGCAAAGGCTCAGCGAAAAAAGTACCTTTGATGCGCCGGATAGGTAACCGGTATAACCTTTTAGTTTGTTATTTTATGTCAAATATGACATATTTAAGTATGGCAAAAATGATAAACCTTTAGTTTGGCTGCATGGCGAAGTTAAAACACCACCGTTTTCCACGGAAGCACGAATAAAAGCCGGATTTCTCCTGCGCAAACTTCAATTGGTGCAAAACCTGGAAATGCCTGATTCCCGACCGATGCCGAGTATAGGAAGCCATTGCCATGAATTACGGATTGTTGATGCCAATAAAACTTGGCGTATTATCTACTATATCGATGATGAAGCCGTTGTAATACTTGAAGTATTTGTTAAGAAAACACAGAATACGCCACAAAAAGTCATCGATGTGTGTAAAAAAAGATTAGCATTGTATAAGCAATGACCCATGGAAGGAATAGGACTATGAATAAGCAAAAAAGAACAAAACTGGAAGAGAAAGGATTTCGGGTTGGCTCTGCCGCTGAATTTCTGGACCTGACTCCGGAAGAAGAAGCCTATATCGAAATTCGTCTGGCCGTGAGTAACATGATCAAAACGCAAAGAACTAAACGAGGATGGACCCAAGCACAACTGGCCCGGGCTATGGGATCGAGTCAGTCGAGAATAGCGAAGCTGGAAGCTGGAGATCCAAGTACATCACTCGATTTGATGATAAAGACATTACTCAGGCTGGGTATTTCAAAAAAAGAAATCGGCAAACTACTGGAGGGGAATATAGAGCCGGCTTGATGTAGGGTACATAACGACCCTGCACATAAGGGGCGTGCTGGCCAACGTTGATTTTGTTTAAAAATGTACTACAGAAATTGATCAAATCGAAACAGGCAGCCAACGGCGAGGCACGTCCGCGTTGATGCGCTGATTAGCCAGCTGGCTTTAAATACTTTTCCATAATGTAGTTCGTAAACTTTTCTCCTCGTGTAGCTATTTCTTGTTGCTTTAGTACGGAAAATCCCATTTTAAGAAAAAAAGGTTTAGCTGTAATACTCACCTCAGCATACATTCTCGCGTGTTGAAGCTCTTCAGCTTTTTCTTCCAACCTTCGAAAAAGTGATTTACCTATACCTTGCTGTTGGAAATCTTTGTGGCAATAAAAACAATCAATGTGACCATCCGTTTCTAATTCAGCAAATCCAGTTATTATTCCATCATCTTCGGCAACAAACGTATATTTTTGCGAACATACCTTGTCCCAATCCCGAAAAAAGATGTCATCAGGTGCCCATGCTTTCACCTGCTGTTCTGAATAATCCTTAATATTTACTTGGCGAATGGTGTCATGAAAAAGCTGAGCAATTTGATCAACATCAGATATTTTAAATTTGCGTATTTTCATAGAATTTGAGTGGCTGTCTAACGACCCAGCGCATAAGGGGCGTTTTTGCACTATAATTTAGCAGACAAAATGTAAAATACGAACGGGAATGAGAAAAGGTTTGGCTGAAAACGTTCACTTAATGTGCTGGTTAGCCAAACTCTATTTAAGTTGCTTGGGCAATGGTTGACTTGTATTCCATATAGTGAGCATATCAATTCGATCGGTTTTTATCTCATAGATTAACCGGTAATTTCCATGAATGAGCTCTTGAATTTCTGGTCGACTAAATTCATGTACAATTCGGCCACTTTGTGGGTAAGATTGCAACTGCTCACATCTTTTGATGACCTCTCTTGCCCATTTCACAGCAGTAGGAATATCATCAAGAGCGATGTAGTCAGAATAATTTTCTACACGACGAAGGAAGCGATCGGTTAAAATTACTTCCATTTAGATATATGGTTTTCAATACGCTCTTTGGCTTCCTTCAAGGTATAAGTCTGTCCCTTTTCAACCTGTTGTTTGGCTTCAAGAAGATCTTCAAGTAACTCTAATCTATTAGTGAAACGTTCAAATTCTGTCACATCAATCAAAACAGCAGCACTTTTCCCATGTTGAGTTAAAACGATGGGTTGCTTTTCTTTTTTGAGACGTTTAATAAAATCGGCTGATCTTTTCCGGAACTCCGAAAGCGGTTCAATGTCTTTTGAAATAGAAATAGTATTCATAATAGTACATCTATGGTCTTTTAATATACCATAAATATACTGAATAATAGGTCGACAGGCAAGGTGGTTTGCTAACGGTCCCTGCGCATAAGGAACGTGCAAAATGATGTTGAATTTATTTAAAAATGTACTACAGAAACTACCCAAATCGAAACAGGCAGCCAACGCCGAGGCACGTCCGCTTAATGCGCGGGGTTATGCACCCAAAGTTATTGCTTATAA
>DATFMK010000628.1:0-3488 GCA_035267005.1 Balneolales bacterium | reverse complement strand
CAAAGCGTATATGTATACATGCCTTAAGTGCCCTGTCTGGACCAATATACACGGCTAATGAATTATTTTATGCAGGGATAGATCCAAACGAAATGCGACTTAACCGGGTGGGATGTTTTGATGTTGGTGTTCAATGCGGTGGCTGGGGACACATCGATTTAGAGCTGAAAATGGAAGATCGAAAATAATTGGGAAAATCAAATATAAGAATTGGGCTCCAAATCCAAGCAACCTTAATTTAACAATTGGACGTCTTTAGAGGATAGAGTTATGAAAATAAATCCGGATTTTATTTCTCCGTGTGGCCTTTATTGTGGAGTCTGTACTAATTATATCGCGCACCGTGAGGCCAATCAAAAATTCAAGGAACGCTTATCCTGCCAATACAATTAAAAGTATATCATGAAAAGGCTTTGGTAATGATATCATGAGTGCATTAGATCGGATCGACAAGAAAGAGATACGAGATTTATTAGGAAAGGGCTGGCTTACGCATGATGGAATGTGGTTTTACCACGCATATAAAGAGTTGGGTATCGAAAAAGCGAATATATTGAATAAAGCAGCCATACGATCTCTTGCACCTTACGAGATTAGTAGGGTTAAAAAGGCCTTAGGGATTGCTGGGGAAAAGATCATTGCATTCGAAGGCCTTAAAGATTTTATGCTTGAAGCCCTTGAAATAACTCTGCCCAATACAGTATTTGAAAAATTTCAATTTAGGGCGTCCACAAAAGACACATTTCACTGGGAGTGGAAAATCGGAGAATGTTTTGCATACAAGGGTATGAAGCAAATCGGAGTGTTAGACGGATACAATTGTGGCGTAATATACAGAATCGAATGTTGGCTTGAAACCATGGGAATAGCATTTGAAATCAATCCCAAGATTAGCAAGTGTGTGATGCATGAAAAAGGCGCATGCTCAGGAAACATAAGAGTTATGCTTAATAACGGATAGTTTCGATCCTCATATATCCAAGTGCTATTTGTAATTCTAGCATTCATGATAGTTCGCTCAACTTAAGAATACGGCGATGTTCAAACGGTATTCCTGTCGATAGATTTCGTGGAATATCAATAATATTCTGCATTTTGATGTGATTCCAGCAGATTGTAACTTCTGGCAAGAAGTCTTGAGTGCTGCAATGCCGATATTTCCGCAAAATTATTAGCGTAGTCTTCAGTTTCGTATAATATTTATTGACCCCAATATATGGTATCAGTATATTTATGTGACAGGTGATCTTCAGCGATCACCGACCGATTCCTTATTAGAATATTAGCAGGATGCACCCAACAAAATAAAACTGGAGGCAACTATAATGTTCTGTCGAGGTCTACCGTTTAAACACACCTGCTCATTGATCATAATCCTCCTTTCAATTACTGCTTGTACGCATACTCCCCCGAAGGCTGACAGCTATGGAAAACCCCAAAGAGAATACACCTATCAGGTTCCGGAACAAATAGATGGTGGATGGCAAGTTTCTTCCTTGGCCAAAGAAGGTGTCAACGAAGAAATCATCCATGATTTGATGAAAACTATTCTGGCCGGAAATTATCCCAATACCCACAGTGTCCTGCTTGTCAAAGACGGCAAACTTGTTTTGGAGGAATACTTTTACGGGAACAAGCGAGATGATTTACATTACCTCGCTTCAGCGACAAAAAGTATCACCTCTATTCTAATCGGCATCTCATTAGACCAGGACGTCCTCACGGATGTAGACCAAAAAGCTTCTCATTGGTTTAACGATTACCAAAATACTAAATGGATTGATCAGCAATATAATATAACGATCAGACACTTACTTAGCATGACGGCTGGCATAGATTGGGACGAAAATCGATCAGCATCTGATCCAAGACATGATTATTACGCAATGCGGCGTGGTGGTGATTGGATAAGATATGTTTTCAATAAAGAATTAGTGGCACCACCGGGCCAGCAATTTAACTATAACGGTGGTCTGTCCGCTCTTTTAGGAGAAATCATAAAAAGGGCCTCAGGAATAGATGCAGAAAAATTTTCTGAAAAGTATCTTTTTGATCCATTGGGGATATCTCATTACAGCTGGTTGAAATACAATAACGGCTCTATCAATACAGGAGGTGGACTTCTTTTAAGGTCTCGTGACATGGCCAAAATTGGCCAGATGATGTTGAGCAATGGCAATTTTAAAAACAAGCGAATTGTATCTGAGCACTGGATAACAGAATCAACAAAAAACCAAACATTAGAGAAGGCTCATCCCTTTGGTTCAGGATACGGATATCAGTGGTGGCTGGGTGAAAGAATAATAAATGGTGAGAAAATAAAAATTGTCATTGCGCAAGGAAACGGTGGGCAGTGTATATTTATAATTCCAAAGGCGAAAGCAATAGCTGTCGTTACAAGCCAGTTGATGAACAATAGAGGAGGATTTTTTCGCCCTCAGGTTATGGTGACCGAATACATTCTCCCTGCTTTATTTCATCAAGCCTCGCCTACAAAATATTTAGCTGTCGATTCCGTCATATTGGAACAGTATGTAGGAAAATATGAAGATAAATATTTTCATTTCCAGGTTTCCGCAACGATTAAAGATAACAACCTCATTATAATTCCTCATAGATTGGGTGGAGCGATAGAATTATTTCCAACCTCGGAAACGACCTTTTACGGAAATTCAGAAAATATCGGCAATATTGAAGTAAGCTTTTCAAAGAATAATAATGGATCTGTAGATGATATGACAATGTTTATCGGATTCACTCACATGTTATTCGATAAAATAAAATAACGTCTATGACTCTACATATAGGGGGGTATAGTTTTAAAATTAGCTGGAGACTTCTGGCATTAGTCTTCGGTTCGGGAGTGGTGTTATCTCCAACAAAAACCAACTATCTGGCATCCTTTAAAATTGCATATACTGTAAACATCTATGCAATATTGACCACCCCTTAAAACTTGTGATATCAGATTATGATATATGAACTTTTATCAGAGTTGGAGTTTCATCTACGTATTCAAAGTTTGAGGCAATTTGTGATATTTTATGATATCACCCTTTACTGGATTCCTTAATTTATTGACTAAAACCCATTGATTTGGTTATAAACACATAAAAATTAGTCCTGATATTCCTATTCCGACTGACCCGAAGTGGTTCTTCCATTACGGAATCGAATCTGATATCCCGGTTTCCTTTTGCGCTTTTTCGAATAATTCACATACTGCTTTCGTCATCCGTATGTTCAAAACAATCTTATAATGTTGATATTTGAGTAAGGCCAAGTATCGCCCGAATTTCCAATTAAGAAAAGTCAAACCAGAAATGTTGTATATTTTACTTAATAAGCAGGGAACATAACTAAGAGAGGAGCAGGAAATGGCTTCTATTTCTGAAGTGGCTGAGGGGATTTATGAGATTAAACCTGATGGGAAGGAGCATGAGAATTTCCCTCTATGCACTGTCTATCTTATAATGGATGAAAAAACG